>JAGOEX010000055.1 GCA_017997475.1 bacterium | reverse complement strand
GACCGAGATTGAAGAAAAGACCTGTCCACGGATACTCCCGCAAAAGGTCGGCTTCTTCAGCTTTTCCGTTTGTGATCTTCATTATTGTCGGCTTGTTATAGTCATCCGAGCAGTTCTCGCTTACTTTCCGTGCTCTCACATAACCTTTCTTTTTCATTTGTCCGTCAACAGATTCCATTACTGTAAAAGGATGATCGACCCTGATATCTTCCATAACACCGAAATCGGTCTCAATTTTTGAACCGTTTACTGCTTTGACCGGCATGAAAAGGGCAAAGTTGTCATCTTTTTTAAGCTGATAGTTGGCATTGATCGAAGCCGCCTTTATTGCAGTCTGGAAAGTGTCATTGAATGCCGCCATGACCTGACCGTGTGTGGGAATTATGGTAAATGAATTTGTCGATCCGGAAACCATTCCCGATACAGCAGTCAGCTTCTTATGGAGGGTGAATTGCTTTGATTCAAAATTATAGTTGTAGATCAGGAATGTGACATTGACCGGAATATCAAACTCTATGTCATAAAAATAAATTGTTCTGCCGTCAAGTGTCTTTCTCTCTTTTCTTATGACTTTCCCTGCACCTTTTATATACTGGACATGGGCCGCAAAAACATAGGACGAATTTACAAGCGCTCTTACAAATTCCGCTGAAACACCAAGCTCTTTCGCTTTAGTCACCATGAAAGTTGCCTGCTCGGTCTCAGGAAGTTCCTTGTATCTTGTCTCGACAGTTGCATCAAGAAGCTTGCCGATACTCTCCTTGACTCCGCTGTTCAGATAGTTCTCAAGCCGGTTCTTAAACCCGTCAAGTGAGTCGGTTCCTGAAGAAAAATATGGAAGATATTCGCCTGTTTCGACAGTCATTTCACCGTTCTTTGTGAACATGCTTGCGTTGCCGTTTTGAAGAATTATCTTGTCAAAACGGTTAGTTATCGTCCATCCGTAGAATTCTTTCGCCGCTTTGACCTTTTCATCATAGGCAAGCGGATAATTGACCGTGAATGACCACGGAGTGCAGCGGTAACCGCTTTGACTGCTTTCGCAATACTGCATCGGAATGTTGATCGAATTCTGCATGAATCCGATGTCGGCAAGTCCCATGACCGCCTTCCTTTCGTACTTTTTCTGCGTTTCATCCGATTTTAATAAAGAATCGTCTGCAACGGCATGAAGATTTAAAACAAAACAAACAGCCGCTAAAATTGAAACCAGAATCTTTTTCATATCTACCCCCTGAAAAACCCCTAAAATTCACTTGGCCGATTATCTCATATTAGCCCCAAAAATCAAATTTTATAACATTAACTTAATTAAATAAAAAAGCCCGCTCGTTACAAGCGGGCATTAAATTGATATGTATTTGAAAATACTAAGAATTCATCGCTTTAAGGAAATCCTTGTTGGATTTTGTCTTGCCCATCTTGTCAAGCATGAATTCCATTGAATCTATTACATTGAGAGGATGGAGAAGTTTTCTAAGTATCCATACCTTATTGAGAACATCTGTCTCAAGAAGAAGTTCTTCTTTTCTGGTTGCAGACTTGTTGATGTCAAGACATGGGAATATTCTCTTTTCCATGAGTTTTCTGTCAAGGTGAATTTCCATGTTACCGGTTCCCTTGAACTCTTCAAATATTACTTCGTCCATACGGCTTCCTGTATCAATAAGGGCTGTTGCGATAATTGTCAGAGAGCCGCCTTCTTCAATGTTTCTTGCCGCTCCGAAGAATCTTTTCGGTTTGTGAAGAGCGTTTGCATCAACACCGCCGGAAAGGATCTTGCCTGACGGAGGAACAATCGCATTGTAAGCCCTTGCAAGCCGTGTTATCGAGTCAAGAAGAATGACAACATCTTTGCCGAATTCAACCATTCTCTTTGCTTTCTCAAGAACCATTTCAGCAACCTGAACATGGCGTGTTGCGGGTTCGTCAAATGTTGAGGCAATAACTTCGGCATCAACAGTTCTCATCATATCGGTAACCTCTTCAGGTCTTTCATCAATGAGAAGAACAATAAGGAAAACATCAGGATGGTTCCCTGTGATGGAATGTGCAATATCCTGAAGAAGAACAGTTTTTCCGGTTCTAGGCGGAGCAACAATAAGACCTCTCTGACCCATTCCGATCGGAACAAGAAGGTCCATGATCCTTGTTGACATTACGCTCGACTTCGTTTCAAGAACTATCTTCTCTCTGGGATAGAAAGGGGTGAGATTGTCAAAAAGCGGTGTGTGTCTGTTCTTGTCAATATCCTCATTTTCAAATACTGATGTTATCTTCTGAAGTGCGAAATATCTTTCACCGTCCTTGGGGCTTCTGATCTCACCGTTTATTGTCTGACCGGTACGGAGACCGTATTTTTTTATCATTGATGGCGGAACATATATGTCATCAGGACCCGGAAGATAGTTGTATTTCGGGCTTCTTAAAAATCCGAAACCGTCAGGAAGGATCTGCAACACGCCGTCTGCCAGAATAATCTCATTGTTTTCAACCAGTTTCTGCAGAATTTCATAAATAAGTTCCTGCGAGCGCTTGCCTGAAGCATCTTCAATACCGAGCTTTTCGGCCATCTTGACCAGTTCATCATTCTTTTTGTTTTTTAATTCCTGTAAATTCATTCTTTTCTCCATTAAGTTAATAAAGTATCCTATTTTGTGTATGATTCAAATTTAAAATTTTGCAAGACACCATCCACGGCCCTTCCGGTAAATCATTTGCAGATTTTTTGCTGACTGTACTCAAAATTTTTGAGTTGAACGAAATGCACATTCAGTTAATTAACCATTTTAGCCGTTTTGTCAAATATATTTGATCACTGTAAAACATTTTCTTTTGTAATTGCCTGAGATCGCTTGATCTTTTTCAAATTTTCAAGACTTTCCATGATTACGGTTTCGCATGATTTTATCATTATCGCTTCAATTCCGTCCCTTATTTCAAGAGGAAGTTCCCCGTATTCATCCCTGTTTGCTTCCGGAATGAACACCTTTTTTATCCCCGCCTTCTTTGCCGCCATGATCTTTGCCCTTATGCCGCCGACTTTAAGAACTTTGCCCCTCAGCGTTATTTCCCCTGTCATGGCAATACCCGGAAGGACAGGAAGTCCCGACATCATGGACCCCACAGCAAGTGCGATCGCAACGCCGGCAGATGGACCGTCTTTGGGTGTCGCCCCTTCAGGAAAGTGGACATGAATGGTCGAACTGTCCCACAAACTCTTATCTATACGAAGTGCTCTTTCAGAAAGACTCTTAATGTAACTTACTGCAATTTCCACAGATTCCCTCATTACATCGCCAAGCTGTCCAGTTATCTTTATATCACCTTTACCCGGATATCTTATCGCTTCAATCTTGAGAACACTTCCTCCGTAAGGGGTCCACGCAAGACCGTTCACCACACCGGTCTCCTTTTCCTTTGCTATCTTGTCGTCATTATATTTCTCAACACCAAGATAATCTTTGATATTTTTTTCTGAAACAGTCACTCTTTTCAGAGGGCTCCCTCCGGTAGAAGCTTTTTTCAAAGCGATCTTCCTGCATATCGAGGCAATTTTTCTTTCGAGTTCCCTGACCCCCGATTCCGATGTGTAACTGTCAATCAGGCAGTTAAGACCCGAAGCTGTAAATTCAAGAACAACATTTTCGATCCCGTTGAGCTTTTTCTGTTTTTCGACAAGATGAACGAGAGCTATGTTCTTTTTTTCATACCAGGTATAACCGTCGATCCAGATTATCTCCATCCTGTCCCTCAGAGCAGGAGGTATCATTGAAACATCATTTGCAGTAGCGACAAAAAGGACTTTGCTCAGATCAAATTCCACATCAATATAGTGATCAGTGAAAGTTTCATTCTGTTCAGGATCAAGAACTTCAAGAAGAGCACTTGACGGGTCTCCCTTGTAGTCACTTCCGAGTTTATCTATCTCATCAAGAAGGAAAAGGGGATTATTCACTTTCGCCTTTTTTATCGACTGGATTATCTTGCCGGGCATCGAAGCGACATATGTTCTTCTGTGACCTCTTATTTCGGCTTCATCCTTTATTCCGCCAAGCGACTGTCTGATGAATTTTCTTCCCACAGCTCTTGCCAATGATGCCGCTATTGAGGTTTTGCCCACACCGGGAGGGCCGGCAAGACATATAATCGGTGATTTCATATCTCCTTTCAATTTGAGCACTGCAAGATATTCAAGTATTCTCTTTTTTACTTCTTCAAGTCCGAAGTGGTCATTTTCAAGTATCTCAGATGCCTTATCAAGATCGATCTCAGATGAAGTTCCTGTGTTCCACGGAAGGGCAAGAAGCGTTTCGATATAGTTTCTGATGACGGAACTTTCCGGATTTACGGGAGATATTGATTCATATTTTTCCAACTCCTCTTCCAGTCGCTCTTTGACATACTGAGGAGCATCAAGTGAATCTATCCTTGCTTCAAGAGTTTCGCTCTCCTTATCCGGAAAATTTGAATTCTTCTGAAGTTCATTTTTCAGTGCGTTGATATGCTCATTTATGAAAAATTCCTTCTGTCCTTTTTCAAATTTCTCTCTGACAGTCGACTCTATGTCAGCTTCAAGAGTTCTCAGCTCCATTTCCATTTTGAGTATCGCGGTCATCCTGCTGAACCTTTCTCTGACATCCCTCGATTCAAGAACCGGCTGTAGATCGAGTGGATCTGATGTTCTGATTATTGAAGCCGAGACATCTATGAACCTTGAATCATCCTTAATGGCGAAAGTGCTGCTTATTATCCCTGCCGGAATATCAAGTTCTTCAAAATATTTTGTGAGTGTCTTTTCAAAAAGCTTTCTCTCTTTTTCAACTTCTTCCTTTTTTACCGGTTTAGATTTGAAAACCTTTGTTCCAACCTCGAAAAAACCTTTTATGTTAGATCTTATCTCTCCGATACAGACTCTTCTTATCCCCTCTATGAAAACATGGAAAATATCGCCGGGCCCTTCAACTACCTGCAAAACCGAACAGAGAGTTCCTATCTTGAACATTCCTTTTTCATCAGGGATCTCCATTTCGGGATTTTTCTGTGTAATGAGAACTATTTCCTTCCCTTTGCTGTTCAAGGATTCTTCAACTGCCTTTATGGAAAAATCCCTGCCGACCTTGAAAGTTATGGATGTATATGGAAACACTACTGCATCCCTTATCGGAAGCAGTGGAAAAAATTTTTCAGAATTCATTCGTGTCAGGCTCCTTTGTTGCCGCTTTTTGTACCGACCGGGGTTTTCTTTTCAATGACTTTTACCGGATCATCATTTGAATTGATAACGCCGGGAGTGATTATTATCTCTTTGATCTTGTCCTTTTCTTCCGGAGTTGTATACATTATGTCAAGCATCGCCGTTTCAAGTATTCTTCTTAATCCCCTTGCCCCTGTTTTGAGCTTTCCGGTCTTTTTTACAACTTCTTTCAAGGAATCTTCCGTGAACGAAAGGTCAATGCCGTCAAGCTTGAATAGCTCTTTATACTGACTTACAAGTGCATCTTCGGGCTCGGTAAGTATTCTTAAAAGTTCACTGTCATTAAGTTCGTCAAGATATGCGGTGACAGGAAATCTGCCTATAAACTCAGGAATAAGCCCGAACTTGAGAAGATCTTCCGGCTGAACATTTGACAAAATTTTTTCTTCGGACTTTTTCACAGCGGGTTTTGAACCGAATCCAAGTTTTTTCTGACCGATCCTTCTTGATATTATTTTGTCTATCCCCTCAAAAGCTCCGCCGACGATGAAAAGAATGTTTGAAGTATCAAGCTTCAGATATTCCTGATGAGGATGCTTCCTGCCGCCTGTCGGGGGAATGTTTGCAACAGTTCCTTCGATTATTTTCAGTAACGCCTGCTGAACACCTTCACCGCTCACATCTCTTGTGATCGAAGGGTTTTCAGATTTTCTTGCGATCTTATCTATTTCGTCAATGTATATGATCCCTCTTTCCGCCTTTTCGATATCATAGTTGACCGCCTGAATCAGATTCAGCAGAATGTTCTCAACATCTTCACCTACATATCCCGCCTCGGTCAGAGCAGTTGCATCAGCTATCGCAAAAGGAACATTCAGAAGTTCGGCAAGTGTCCTTGCAAGCAGGGTTTTACCTGAACCGGTAGGCCCCAGAAGAAGAATATTGCTCTTCTGTATCTTCGTTTTGATTTTTTTCGGGGCGTTGACCCTTTTATAATGGTTGTAAACTGCTACAGAAAGGACTTTTTTGGCATATTCCTGACCTATCACAAATCTGTCAAGACGGGTCTTTATCTGAACGGGAGTAAGAAGTTCTCCTGCCTCGTTCTGCGGGATCTCGCTGTCACCTTCTTCATGAAGAATATCCGAGCACAGCCCCACACATTCATTGCAGATATAAACTCCCCGTCCGTATATTATTCTTTCAACTTCGATCTGCGTTTTGCCGCAGAAAGAGCACTGAATAACTCCGTTCTTGTCCTTCTGGGTCATTTCACCCTCCTATTTTCTTTTCACCACGCTGTCAATAAGTCCGTACTGAACGGCTTCCTCGGCAGACATGAAAAAATCTCTTTCCATATCCTTTTTCAGAGTCTTTCTGTCCTTTCCGGTGTGTTCTTCAAGAATTGCAAGAAGTCTTTCTTTAAGGAACAGTATCTCTTTTGCATGAATTTCAATATCTGTCGCCTGTCCTCTGAAACCACCCATCGGCTGATGGATCATTATCCTTGAATTGGGAAGCGAAAATCTTTTCCCCTTCGCTCCCGCCGCCATAAGCACAGCACCCATGCTCGATGCCTGGCCGACACAAATCGTTGCAACATCGGGCTTCACATACTGCATGGTGTCGTATATTGCAAGACCTGCTGTAACCGAACCACCGGGGCTGTTGATATAAAGCTGGATGTCCTGTTCGCTGTCCTGCGCTTCAAGAAAGAGAAGTTCCGCAACGATTAGATTGGCAACATCATCTGTCACATCATCCCCAAGGAAAATTATACGGTCCTTTAAAAGACGGGAATAGATGTCATAAGATCTCTCTCCACCCCCTTCCTTTTCAACAACTATCGGGATAAGTGATGCTTCAGAAGTTCTTTCCTTCATCTTTTTTCTCCTCAGTGTTCTTTTCAATAAATATCATCGCTTCTGTAATTTTTTCAAGCACTTTTCCTTCCCTTATCTCCATTTTCTTGGCATTCAGCCGCTCTTCACCGTAATATTTTCTAAGCTGTTCAGCATATTCTGCAGGAAGTCCGTAATTTGCCGCCTCTTTCGACAGAGCATCATTAATATCCCTTTCAGTAACAGTTATCCCGAGTTTTTCTGAAAGCTCGTGAAGAATTATGTACCTCTTTGCAACCCATTTTGCATCTTCTTCTATTTTCTTTAAAGCATCTTCAGCTATCTCTTCAACTTTATTCCTTTTTTTCTGTTCGTCAACTCTTGCTTCGACCTCACTTTTCAAAATTGAAGGGGGAACATCAATATCGTGGTTCTTAACATAGGTGTCAATTGCGATATACTTTTTATTGTCCAGGTTAAGATTTTCAATATATTCAAGGATGTGTTTTTTCATCTCTTCCCTTAGTGCCTCAACGGTATCGGGATACCCTTCTTTTCCTGCAAGAAATTCATCTGTAAGCTCCGGTTCGTTCTCACATTTTTCAACTTTGTCTATCGCAATTGAAAATGTTACAGTTTTCCCTGCAAGCTCTTTCTGCTGATAATCCTGTGGAAAGGTCACATCAGCCGAAAAACTGTCACCTGTTTTATGTCCGTAAAGTGCCTTTTCAAAATCGGGAATGAATCTTTTTTCACCAAGAACAACTGTTACATTGTTTCCTTTTGTCCCTTCTATCTCCTCTTCACCGATTTTACCTGAAAAAGTTATCGTCATGCGGTCTTTTTCGGCTGATGGCACATCTTCACTTTCCTTGAACTCCACAAATCTCTTTCTGATCTCTTCAATTTCCTGATCGACCATCTCGTCCTTGAACTTTAAAGGAGTATATTCAGCTTCAAACGGTTTCACTTCAACATTAACGGACGGGAAAACTTCAACACGGTATTTGAATATGAACGGCTCGCCTTCAGCTACGGAACTTTTTTCAAAAATATCAGGTGCTGTTGCAAACTTGAGGTTTTCCTTTACCGCAGTTTCCTGAATGCCTGTTGATACGAAATGGTTCTCGGCTTCATCTTTAATGCCTTTTCCGTACATCTGCTTAACCACATTCAAGGGGACTTTCCCTTTTCTGAAACCTTTTATGCTGGCTGTTCTTGAAAGATGTGAAAGTGTGCCCTGAATGTTTTCCTTAACTTCTTCTGCAGAAAATGTTATTTCAAGTTCTTTTTCCACATTGCTGAGATGATTCAATTTGTAGTCCATTTTAACTCCTCGTATTAATTAGCTGTTTTCAAGTGATCACCGGTTTCAGTCTGGTGCGAGGGGGGGGACTCGAACCCCCACGGTCGCCCGCTAGATCCTAAGTCTAGTGCGTCTGCCAATTCCGCCACCTTCGCAGTATCATTTTTAAAATACCGTTTAATTGAATCTGCCATCTAAGACCGTGAAAAAAGTGGTAGGCCCTGAAGGATTTGAACCTTCGACCCACTGATTAAGAGTCAGTTGCTCTACCAACTGAGCTAAGGGCCCACTAAAAAAATGGGGTGGGAGATGGGGCTCGAACCCACAACGCCCGGAACCACAATCCGGTGCTCTACCATTGAACTACACCCACCGCGATAATTCACATGTAAAAAAACAAGTGGTACGCCCGAGAGGATTCGAACCTCTGACCTACGGATTAGAAGTCCGTTGCTCTATCCAACTGAGCCACGGGCGCACTTCCAAAAAAAGTCACATGGTCGGGGTGAGAGGATTCGAACCTCCGACCCTCGGTTCCCAAAACCGATGCGCTAACCGGACTGCGCTACACCCCGAAGCACGAAGGATATTATAAACAAACTGGTCAAAATCAAGTTTTTTAACGATTTTGAGAAATTGGCACATAAATTAAACAATGATTACGGCTAATTACCGTCTTCCTTCACACTTATCACCTGCATGTCAGAATGATATCCTGTGACTGGACCGATACCAAGCTGACCAAATTCATTCAATCCCCAGCAATGCAATGAACCGCTCTTTTTAACAGCACATGTGAATCCATCACCGGCTGAAACATCTGCCCATCCGTAGCCCATAAGTTCTCCAGGATAGTTCTGAGGTTCTATTGTTCCGTTTCCGAGCTGGCCGTAATTGTTCTTTCCCCAGCAGTAAAGTTTGTCATCTGACGAAATTCCGCAGGTGTGCATACTTCCTGCAGAAACCATTTTCCATGATGTTACCATCATCGAATCCACAGCAACAGGAATATTAGAGTTCTGATTGGATCCGTTATCTCCAAGCTGACCTTCACCGTTACCACCCCAGCATAAAAGAGTTCCGCCTATCTTAATTCCGCATGTATGATTATAGCCCGCAGAAACAGAGCTCCATTTATCAGTTCCGATATGCTGCACGGTATTTCTCATATTTATTGATCCGTCGCCAAGCTGTCCCTCAGCGTTCATTCCCCAGCAGTAAAGATCGTCTGCGTCATTGATCCCGCATGTATGATTCTGTCCTGCTTCTATAAAACTCCAGTCAATTGTTGAAGCAATATTGACCGGCTGGTTCACATTATCATAGTTTCCGGTTCCAAGCTGACCGCTTGTGTTCTGTCCCCAGCAGTAAAGATCCCCTGTTTTTATTGAACATGTGTGATTTCTTCCGGCAGAAAAACTCAAACCGGCACTTGCATAGACAAGAACAGGTGTTTCCTCCTGCTGACCTTCGCCTGACAGGTTGTTACCGATCTGTCCGTAATAATTGTATCCCCAGCAGTAAAGATTGTTCCCGGCATCTAATCCGCAGGTGTGTGCTTCTCCGGCTGAAACAGCAGTCCATGAGTTATCATCGACTTTAAAAGGGTGCTCTGCCAGGCATCCTTCTCCTGTTCCTGTTAATGAATTACCTAGCTGCGCGTTAAAGTTTGAACCCCAGCAGTACAGTTTGTCATAATAATCAACTGCACAGGCGTGATCTTTCCCTGTCGAAACCGATTTAAAAGCCGGAACACAGATCTCTGAACCTATGAAACTCTTGTCAAACCCTTCATTACAGACACACTCATGCATTCCGGTAAAATTCTGCTGATCTTCTGTTTTTTCAGGAACACATGTTGAATCAGCCAAAGTTGTACAGGGGTCATTAAGACACGGGTCGGGAATGGCGTTGCATACCTTATCTTCAAAAACCCATTCAAACCCGTCATTGCATGTACAGACATGACTGTCATCAACATCAGGAGAGCACTCTCCGGTCGAATTCAGGAGAGTTGCACAGGGATTCGGGTCACAAGGATAATTAATGACATCATCATCTACTTCCGTTTCGACATTTGAAACATCATCATCGTCACCGGTGTTTCCTGTATTTCCGGAATCTCCCGTATCTCCAGAGTTTCCTGTGTCGCCAGTGTTTCCAGTGTCACCCGTGTCTCCGGTATCTCCGGTGTTACCCGAATCGTCATCATTTTCGGCTTCTTCATCCTTGGCGCATTTTCCTTCAATACATATTAGACCATCCTTGCATGTTCCGTTCCCGAAACACTTTTCACCAACAGTTCCGATCAAACTGTCTTTGAAGTCAGAACAACCCGAAAACATTAAGAAAACAGTCACAGCAAAAAATATTTTCTTCATCACCAGCTCCATTGCATTCCTGCATAACCACCGTCAAATGAAGGGATTACATAAAATGACACCGCTTCATTTTTCTTATTTTTCTTGCTTTTTTCAACTCCGTCCCAGATCAGCAGTGCAATTCCACCCGCCATGAGAACCGAGCCGGTGACATAGCCGACAGTTGAATATGTTCTGAAACTTTTGTATCTCCCTTCATCAACGCCAGTCAATTCATAATCTTCTTTTGCATTTTTCATCAGAATATGTGCCGCAACACCTGACCCGAACATCAATACTCCCGGAACCGTGAGGACCCAGCCGGTAACTTTTTTCCATGAAACAGGGGTTTTCTCCTTTTTTTCGTTCTTCTGATCCTCTTTTGTCTGCTGAACACTTTTTTCCATGCATTCCTTGTCGTTAAACAGCTCGCAGATCATCGGAGTTATCGCTTCGACGAGAGCATTTTCGTTCCCTTTGAACTTCTTTGAAACCCTTGACTGAACCTCAACTTTTCTCACATCGACAAGCTGAAGAGTGATTATCCAGTAATCTCCCATTTTTGAAAATGTTCCGGAAACCGATAATGGCGCACCCATCGCGGCACCTATCTCTGCTATACATGAAGAGTCTTCCGCTCCACATGACATTTTCATCTGTTCGGCATCTATTACCGACTTCATCTCTGATTCACTGATGATCGTGCTTTTGGAAACTCTCGCTATTTCAGTCGTCACTATCGAACTAACTGTCGCCGCTTCCTTTTCAGTAACTCCCGCCTGCGGTTTTAAGTTCCAGACAACTATCTTGTCGGCAAAAAGCAAGCCCGGTATCAGCAAAATTGAAAAGATCAGAATTCTCATTTATAACTCCTCAAAACAGTTAAAATCTTGCAAGCTGTGCAGAGCCGTCAGGGCATGTTATGTTCATCAGATTTCCAAGATATATGACGGTTGTGCATTTATAAACAAGGAAGAAATCAAATTCATAATTGGACTTGGATGTTTCCGTAAAACTGCCGAGAAATATAGTCGCTCCCTCTTTCTTAATATCTCCGTTGCAACCGGTTTTCGGAAGAAATTCATATACTTCTCCTTCCTGGAAAGTGATCAGAGAAAGGCCTGAAAATCTTACGGTCCATTTCCCGGCTATCTCAGTACACTGATCATAGTTGGGCGGACGGCACTCATTTTCTATGCAGTACCAGCCCTCACCACACATCTCATCAAGAAGACACCATGAAGGTGATGACGGGACACAGTCATTGTAAACACCGTTAAATTCACAGACAAGCCGTTCATCTTCGCAGTCTTCGTCCTTATAGCACTGGTTTCTTGACTTACAAACACCGATCAGCCCAAGCTGAAGATCGCAGAATTCATCAATTTTACAGCCGTTATCATCCGTGCAGACACCACCGCCAAGAGGTTTGCAGATCGTATAATTCCCTTCAACTACGCATGCTGAAAATGCATTGCATTCATCGTCTTTTACACATTCATTTGCATACACACACTCATTTTCCGGCTCTTTAATTTCACATCTGAAACCGAATTTGCAGTCTGTATCTATCTCGCAAGGTGCAGTGTTTATGCACTGGAAATATCCGTCTTCAAAAATACACTCCTCCTTTTCTTCACACTCCTCGTTGTCTGAACATTTATTCTTTGACCGGCAAACTTTTATGAAATTTATCTCTTCACAGAACTCTCCGGGGTCGCAATCCTCATCTTCCGAGCAGGTTTCAGGAATTCCTCCCGCAACGCACTCATTCCAGTGTTCCTTTTTCGTACATTTCTGCAACCCGGGACAATCATAGTCATTTTCACATGTTCCAATCTTTATGCAATCTCTCGGTGTCTGAAAATAATCACAGATATAATTCCACGCACAGTCAGTATTAACATCACACATATCAACAGCCACCCAGTTGTCAACATCCGGAATCTCATCTTCTTCCTGCTGTTCAATATCCGGTGGAACATTTTCGTCAAGATCAGAACCATCGTCGTTTTCGTCAACAACTTCATCTGGTTCTTCAATATTGTCAGTTTTGTTTTCAGCATCTTTGTCAACAATGTTCTCTTCGTCAACTTCCGACACCGCATCTTTATCAACTTCCTTTTTCGGCATTGTTTTCGCATCCTCACAAGCAAAAAGAAAAAAAAGCAGCACAACTGACATTAAAACCACTTTAAAAATCTTCATTTTTACCATTCTCCTGAATTAAATTAGAACTCTTTCGCACGAATTTTACTGAAAATCATAAATTTCTCAAACATATTAGTGTTAAAAAATTTGATTGCTACAAAAATATTTATGGATATAATAATTTTGTGTTGTGAGTGTTACTATATTTACAGATATTTGTAAATTAGCGAGCGGGGGAAGGGAAAATGCGATTTTCAAAAATGTTTGTGATATTCTTGATCTTATTTGTCATTTCAGGATGCTCTTCAGGAGAACCCGAAGATAATTCTGACAACCAGAATGAAACAGCGGATGATTTCAATGTTCTCCCTGATTCAAATGTTCCTGATGAAAATATTGCTGACGATGAAAAGGTTGATACAGATCCGGAAGATCCGTGGTATAATCAGGACGATGATGACGACGGGCTGCCCAACGGAGTAGAGTGTCCTTCAAAACCCTGTAGAGACACCGATGGAGACGGCACTGCGGATTATCTTGACACCGACAGCGACGGCGATGGAATTCCCGATTCTGTTGAAACACCCAACGGAGTTCTTGTTGATACAGACGAAAACGGCACTCCTGATTATATTGACACCGATAGTGATGGAGACGGAATTCCCGATTCAGTTGAAGGAACACAGGATTTTGACGGAGACGGCACACCCAATTACCGCGATCTTGACAGCGATGATGACGGGATTTTTGACCAGATAGAATGTTTCGAACAGCCATGCGTTGATTCGGACGGCGACAGTATGCCGGATTATCTTGACACTGACAGCGACGACGACGGAATTCCCGATCTTTATGAAGGAACAGATGATATTGATAAAGATGGAATTCCCAATTTTCTTGATAAAGACAGTGACGGCGACGGAATTGAGGATTATATTGAAAACGGCGAAACAATTCCTCCTCTTGACA
>JAGOEX010000054.1 GCA_017997475.1 bacterium | reverse complement strand
CCGTCAGCACCCGCTTTCTGGATAGCATTGTAGGCAGCAAGCTTTGCCATGGGGCTGAGGGACCTGTCAGGAACTGACCCGCCAAGGAAGAATGAGGGAGCGCTGTCAACAACTTTCTTTGATGAAAGACTCCCTTCCATCTGAGAAGTTTCGGAGCTTCCTTCGCCCATTCCGATAACCGTGAAACCCACTTCGAGCGGTCTTGTCCATAAAGCCATCGGTTCAGCTTTCATTTGCGACATTGTCGATGATGTTGATGTTGACAATGTTGCCGAACAGCTGCTCAGAATAAAAGTGAATGCAATTCCTGCAAAAACAACAAACATTTTCCCTTTCATGATCTCCCTCCTGATCAAAAAACAATTAAATGGAACTTGTTAATATATCTACTGAACTATCTTTGTCCCGGTATGACCTTCAAGTGCTTCAGTAAGCTTGTCTTCAGATGTGATGAGAACTGTCTTTCCGGAATCGTTCTTTACAAAATCAATTGCCGCTCTTATCTTCGGACCCATGCTTCCTGCAGGAAACTCACCTTTTTCAAGATATTCCTGTGCCTCTTTTGAAGTCATGGTGTCAAGCCATGTCGGGCTGCCTGATTTGAAATTGATGGCGACTTTCTCAACTCCGGTAAGGATTATAACCATATCAGCGTTTATCGTCTTTGCTATCATTACACTTGCAAGATCTTTATCAATAACGGCATCTATTCCGGCAAAATTGTTATCGTCTTTCCGATAGACAGGAATGCCTCCTCCGCCACCAGTAATTACAGTAAACCCTGCTTCAAGCAGAGTATTAAGTGCTTCAGGGTTCAAAACCTTTAAAGGCATCGGAGAGGGAACAACCCTTCTGTATCCCCTTCCGCTGTCTTCAACCATAATCCATCCCGAATTCATTTTTTCAAGTGCCTTATCCTTATTATAGAAAGGTCCTACAGGTTTTGTCGGTTTATCAAATGCCGGATCGTCCGGACTGACTTCGATCTGAGTCACAAGTGTTGCAACTTTCGGTGCTTCACCCGCCTTGCTCAGACAGTTCATCAGCCCCTGCTCTATCATATACCCCATGCTTCCCTGAGTGTCTGCAACACAGATAACCAGAGGGTCAGGATGGACTTCCTTTTCAGCCATTTCATTCCTTATGAGCCGTGATCCCGCCTGTGGGCCGTTACCATGAGTAAGTATGATCTGATGTCCTTCGTGGATAAGTTTTATAATGCCGTCAAGAGATGATGCAATGTTTCTTTCCTGATCTTCAATAGTCCCTTTATCGCCCGGTTTTATCAATGCGTTGCCGCCGAGTGCTATCACTATCTTCATTCGATCTCCATCTAAAAAAGAAAAGGGGACTTAAAAAAGCCCCCTCACAAAAGTTTGATCAGAAATTTTTATTTAAAAAGCTTCCTGACGATTATTTCTTCAAGTTTCTTTGCACCGTCGCCTCTTGGAGCAAGCTCATATCCGACTTTAACTATCGGCTTGTTCGATTTCACGATCCTGCCAAGGTCGATCGGAGTTCCGCTTACAACAACATCGGCATCAACTGCGTTCATTGTTGTCTCAAGATCTTTTTTCTGCTCTTCGCCGTAACCCATTGCAGGAAGAATGCCTTTACCAATGTTCGGATATTTCTGATATGTGTATGCAATTTTTCCAACTGCGAAAGGTCTCGGATCCACCATTTCAGCAACTCCGCCTCTGGTAGCCGCAACGCTTGCCGCACCTATTTTCATTTCACCGTGTGTAAGTGTCGGGCCGTCTTCAACGATGAGAACTCTTTTGCCTTTTATGTCACCGCTGACTGTAAGTGCACTGTCTGCTTCGATCACAACTGCATTCGGGTTGAGCCGCTTACAGTTTGCCTTAACTGTTTCGATATCCTGAAGAGTTGCGCTGTCCATTTTGTTGATGACAATTACATCAGCCATGCAGACATTGACTTCACCGGGGTAGTATGCAACTTCGTGTCCCGGTCTCAAAGGATCTACAACAACGACTTTAAGGTTTGAATCATAGAACGGGAAATCGTTGTTTCCGCCATCCCAGAGTATTACATCGGGTTCGCCTGCGATGTCTTTTTCAGCAGTTCTGAGAATCGCTTCATAATCAACACCGGAATAAATTACATTACCTGCGGCAATATGCGGTTCGTACTCTTCCATTTCTTCGATTGTGCATTTATGTTTTTCAAGATCTGCAATTTCAGCAAATCTCTGAACTTTCTGTGCAACAAGGTCGCCGTAAGGCATCGGATGACGCACTGCGACAACTTTTTTGCCCATTTTCTTGAAAATGTCATATATGAATCTTGTTGTCTGGCTCTTTCCGCAGCCGGTTCTTGCCGCACATATTGAAATGATCGGCTTAGATGACTTAACTTTTGTCTTGTCATATCCAAGAAGAATGAAATCCGCACCCAGAGAATTTACCCGTGCACTTCTGTTCATAACATAATTGTAAGGAACATCGCTGTATGCAAAAACAACTTCTGTAACTCCGAGCTCTTTTACGAGTCTTGGCATGTCTGCTTCGTCATAGATCGGAATTCCCTGAGGATAAAGCTCGCCCGCAAGTTCAGCAGGATATTTTCTTCCATCAATGTCAGGAATCTGAGTTGCA
Organism: bacterium; assembly: GCA_017997475.1. Classification (GTDB taxonomy): domain Bacteria; phylum UBP6; class UBA1177; order UBA1177; family UBA1177; genus JAGOEX01. Next base: position 11,217 of record JAGOEX010000054.1, on the reverse strand, counting down.
GTGAAAGCAACCACTTCATACTCTTTGTTGTTTCTGTAATAGGTGTTGAAATTGTGGAAATCTCTACCGGCAGCACCCATAATGAGAACTTTCTTTCTGGTCATTTTTAACCTCCAAAATGTTAAATCATGCTAAACAATGGCCGGACTTGGTCAACGGCGGCCGGACAGGGTCAACGGCGGAAAGTAAAATACCATACTAAAAATCTATGTCAAGGATGATTTTAAAACTTAAGTAAAATTAATATGTTTTAAATAACCAACTGTTTCCTTAATTGTTGTCAACAGCAGGCGCCACCAGCACAACACCTTGAATTTGTTGATTAATTTAGCTAAATTCACATAATTTCTTGACTAACAGGTGCTCTCCACTATAATCTTTTGGCTTTTTTGTTTAGGAGAACTGTATGTTCGATCAGCTTACTGAAAAGCTGGAAAGCACATTTAAAAAGCTCCGAGGGGTTGGCAAACTTACCGAAGAGAACATCAGTGAAGGAATAAGAGAGCTGAAACTTTCTCTTCTTGAAGCTGATGTAAACTTCAAGGTTGTCAAGGAACTCATTGAAAAAGTTAAGGAAAGAGCACTCGGAGCCGATGTGATGAAAAGCATTACTCCGGGGCAGATGTTCATCAAAATATTCCACGAGGAACTTGTAAGCGCTCTGGGTGAAGGGGACCATTCATTAAATATCAGTGTCCGTCCTCCTGCTGTCATTCTCATGGCGGGTCTTCAGGGAAGCGGAAAGACTACAACGGCGGCAAAACTTGCATCAATGCTTAAGAATAAGCAGAAAAAACGGGTAGTTCTCGTTCCTGCCGATGTCTACAGACCTGCCGCGATCGATCAGCTCAAAAAGCTCGGAAGTCAGATCGGAGTTGATGTCTATCCTTCTGAAACCGGAATGGATCCAGTTGATATTGCTAAGAAATCCATTGAATTCGGAAAAAATATAGTTGCCGATGTCATCATCATCGATACAGCCGGCAGAATGCAGATAGATGTCGATATGATGGATGAGATAACAAACATAAAAAATGCCGTCGAACCATCTGAAATCCTTTTTGTTGCAGACGCCATGACAGGTCAGGATGCAGTTAATGTAGCTGCGGAATTTCACAGACGGCTCACAATTACAGGCATCGTCCTTACAAAAATGGATGGTGATGCAAGAGGCGGAGCAGCCCTTTCTATCAATGCTGTCACTGGTGCTCCTGTCAAATTCGTCGGAGTCGGTGAAAAGATCGATCAGTTTGAACTTTTCCACCCCGAAAGGATAGCAGGAAGAATAGTGGGAATGGGAGATATTCTTTCACTCGTTGAAAAAGCCGGTGAAAAAATAAATGCTGAAGAAGCCATGCGCCTTCAGAAAAAAATGGTAAAGAACAGCTTTGACCTCGAAGATTTCCTTTCCCAGATGAAAATGATAAAAGGAATGGGTCCTATGGAAGATATGCTCGGAATGATTCCGGGGATCGGAAAGGAAGTTAAAAAGATACAGGGAAAAGTAAATTTTGAAAAAGAGCTTTCAAGAATAGAAGCGATAATCTTTTCAATGACAAAAGAAGAAAGAAGAAAACCCGAGATCCTTAACGCTTCAAGGAGAAGAAGAATTGCAAACGGAAGCGGAACAAGGGTTCAGGATATAAACCAGTTTATGAAACAGTACCTTGAAATGAAAAAAATGATGAGTAATCTCAACCGGTTCGGACTGGGCGGATTAATGAAGAAGTTCAAGGGAATAGGATAACCAGATTATTTGGAGGATTTTTAATGAGCGTTAGTATCAGACTGACAAGAGGCGGATCAAAAAAGAAACCCTCTTACCGTATTGTTGTTCTTGACAGCAGGAAAAAAAGAGACGGTGACTACCTTGACAAACTCGGACATTACAATCCGTGCGTAAACCCTGCTGAAATAGTTGTGGATACGGAAAAGCTTGAAAGCTGGATCTCAAAAGGTGCCCAGTGTTCAGACACAGTTGCATCGCTTGTAAGAAAAATTAAGAAAGGCTGACCGGTCTACTGATTTTTTGGAGGAAGCTATGAAAAAATTTGTCGAAACGATCGTAAAGCAACTTGTTGACAACCCTGACAAAGTCTCTGTTACAGAAGTTGACGGAGAAAGAACGACTGTGATCGAACTCAGAGTTGCCAAAGAAGATCTCGGGAAAGTAATCGGAAGAGAAGGAAGAATAGCGAAAGCTATCAGAGTTCTTCTGAGCGCATCAACTTCCCGCGAGCAGAAAAAGTGCGTTCTGGAGATAGTAGAGGATTGATTGACGGCAACAGACTGATAGTTGTCGGACAATTCATTAAACCTGTAAAAAGGGACGGCACCATGCTGTTCAAACCTTTTTTTACAGACTCAGGATTCATTTTGGATCTTAAGCATCTTTATCATGAGACTTTCGGGACAAAATGGGATGTTGTTTCAATTCAGCAGATCGCAAAAGGATTTCACATTAAGCTTAAAGGTGTTGACGATACTTCAGATGCCGGTTTCTTTTCAGGAGAATCCGTCTGCATATACCGGAATGAAATAAAAGGAGAGCCGGTAGATCTTCTGATCGGAGAGAAAGTCTATTCCCGTGATTCAGAAATGATCGGCGTAATAGTTTCTTTTTCAAAAACACCGTCCTATCTCCTTTTTGAAATTGCCGGTAACGACGGAGAGAAGTTTTTCGTCCCTTTCACTGAAGAGTTCATTGTGGTTGAGAATAGCGAGATCAGACTTATAAAGGAGCCATGATTTGAAAATTGATGTGTTAACACTTTTCCCTGAATTTTTTCAGTCCCCTCTTTCGGTAAGCATGATGAAACGGGGTGTCGAAAACGGAGCTGTCTCTATTCTTATGCACCAGATAAGAAACTTCGGGATCGGAAAAAGAAGACAGGTCGATGACTCGCCTTATGGAGGAGGAGCGGGGCTTGTGATGAAGCCCGAAGTTATCACGGCCGCATGGGATGCTGTTCCTAAGAACGACAAAACACTCACATTGCTCATGTCTCCAAGAGGGAAAGTTTTTAATCAGCAGATGGCGGCAGATCTTTCTCAAAACTGTGAACATCTTATAATAGTATGCGGACATTACGAAGGGATCGATCAGCGTTTCATTGATATTTCGGGAGCTGTTGAAGTTTCTGTGGGCGATTACATTCTGACAGGCGGAGAAACCGCGGCCGTTTGCATTATAGATGCAGTCGTAAGACTTCTGCCGGGAGTTCTTGGAAATGAGGAGTCTTCAAAGAATGAATCGTTTTCCATCCCTCTTCTTGAGCATGACCAGTATACAATGCCGAGAGTTTTCAGGGGCTTGAAAATACCGAAGGTACTTACAACAGGCGACCATGCGAAAATAGAATCGTGGAGGATCAGAAACTCCCTGAAGATAACCGCAGAAAGAAGACCTGATCTTATGAGCTCTCTGCCTCCTTCATTCTGGGAAGGTCTGAAATGAAGCATTTTTATGTCGCTTTGATCCATCATCCGGTCATAAGGGAAGGATCAGTCATCACTTCTTCTGTTACGAATCTTGATATTCACGATATTTCAAGAGTTTGTTCAACTTACGGGCTGGGCGGTTACTTTATTGTCCATCCTGATGAAAAAATGAGGAGCATTGCTTCAAGACTTTCAGGTCACTGGACAGACGGAGCCGGCAAAAAAAACAACCCCGACCGCTGTGAAGCAATAAAAATATTAAAAATAGTTGAATCTCTGGAAGAAGTTATCGAAAAAATAAAGTCCCTTGAAAACCGTGAACCACTTATTGTGGGGACAACTGCAAGAAAAAGGAAAAATTCCATTACGATTTCCGACCTTAAAAAAAAGAAAAACCTGCCCGTTCTGATACTGTTCGGGACAGCTGGCGGAATAGACGATAACTATTTGGATTCATTGGATTTTATACTTGAGCCGATTGATGCCGGAAGTGGCTATAACCATTTAAGTGTCAGAAGTGCCGTTTCAATTTTTATTGACAGACTGTATGTGGCTGAATAATATCAGCGTCCGTATTTTTGATGGAGTGAGATATGGTAAAGCAATTAGTTCAGAAACTTGAAGAACAGCAGAAAAGAATCGATCATTATTATGTAAAACCGGGAGACAAGATCGAAGTTCACACAAGAATTATCGAAGGTGAAAAAACCCGTATCCAGGTTTTCAAAGGTGATGTTATTGCAATTAAAAACGGCAGAAACAACAACAGAACGACAATAACCGTAAGAAAATTCTCGGGTGGATTCGGCGTAGAGAAAATAATTCCTCTTCACTCACCGATGCTTGAAAAGATCGAGCTTGTCAACAGAGGTCTCGTAAGAAGAGGGAAACTTTATTATCAGCGTCTCCGCAAAGGAAATGCGGCAAGGATCAAACCCAAGAACGTCTGGTAGTGTTACCGTTTATTTTTGCGCTATTTTTAAGCACTATTTCTTCGGAAGATTCATCTATCTGTCAAAACAGGGAAGTTGCTGTTGAAGAAACTCTTTATAAGGAAATTCTTCTTTCTTCGAACGATTTTAAAGTAAAAAGAAAATATCTTGAGAAATTCGGACATTGTTTTCAGAAAACAGGAATAAACCTGATCGAGATAAAGAATATTCCGGTACTTGAGATGCTTGACTGTGAAAAGCCATTGAAAAGACCGGGATCTGATGTCTTTTTCTCCAAGGATGGAACTTTGTGTTCCAGATCTGTAATGTTCTTCCCTTCAAGGAAAGTGTTTACCATAAACGAATCAGCGCAGGTTTCATCTGTTTCAGGTCAATGGAAAAACATTAATAACGGTGAGACCATCCTTTTCTATAACTCCGGAGCATCATTTGAAGAAAACGCTGATCCTTCAGGAAGGAAGCTCAGGAAAAGCGGTGACGATCATTATACAGACCAGATGGGTAAACCGGAACACCCTCAGTTTATTTATGAATCAGGTGACTGGAAAACAGTTTATCCTTTAAGAGAAACATTCGATCTTCGAATCAGCGATGACAGGTCTTTTGAGATTAATATGATAACGGAATCCCCTGTTTCATACGAACCGGAAAAACTGATAGAGACAACCGGTCTGAAAGCATCCGGTATAAACATTGAAACACCTGTACCGAGCAATTATTTTATAAGGGGAAAAAATATCAAGGGGGTCCGGATACCCCGGCTTGTCCCGGTAAATTCCGAAGAAGGATATCACGGAACTTATGTTATCCGCATAACCCATTCTGCTCTCAATTCTAAAACATCCGTAAACATATCAGAAAAGAACTATTCAATTTCTGCTTCAAATTCAGCCGGAAAGAGCGAATTCATTCTTACTGTGAAACAGAAAAAACTAACTTCCGGAGAATTGACAAAAATACTTGCGGTACTCCAGAAACAGATACCTTCTTTTTACATAGTTAAAGAAAATGACAAGCAGTGATCTTAAAAACAAAATGATGACACTGGCAGTTGAACTGTCAAAAAAATGTACAACTTCAACATATCCCAACCCGAAAGTGGGGGCTGTTGTTTTCAATGATGAAGGAGCCGTTCTGGCAGAAGGATTCACATCATGTTACGGCGGAGATCATGCAGAAATCGATGCTCTTAAAAAAATTGATTTTAATGCTTCCGGTCTAAACATGGCGGTCACTCTTGAGCCATGCAACCATTTCGGCAAGACACCTCCGTGCAGTCAGGCAATACTGAAAGCAGGGATCAGAAAAGTTTTCATTGCAAAACATGAAGAGAACGGAAAAGCGTGCAATGGAGCATGTTTTCTTGAAGAACGCGGAGTTGAAATTGAATTCATGGACGAATTTTCCGCAGATGTGGAAGAAATAAACAGATTCTTTTTCAAAAACATCAGGACCGGGCTTCCCTGGGTAACAGTAAAAGTTGCTGTTTCTTCTGACGGTTTCATTACAGAAAAAGAGGGAACACCTTCAAAAATAACCGGTGACGCATCTAAAGTGTATGTTCATCAACTCAGAGCACAGCACATGGCAATAGCAGTAGGCGCAAAAACAGTTAATTCAGATAATCCCCTTCTTACAGTAAGGTTTGCTGACGGTTTAAGTCCGCGGCCTGTGATTTTCAGCAGGAACCTCTCTTTGAACCTTAATGCAGAAGTAATAAAGAGCAGCCCTGTAATAATAACTTCATCTTCAGATACAGAAATTAAAGATAAGCTTGAAAGATCAGGAGCAGTTGTAGAAACTTTAAAAAATGGTTTTTCTGTCTACGATGCTCTGTCCTCCCTTTTTAAAAAATACTGTCTCAATTCGATAATGGTTGAAGGCGGAGCTTCTCTCATAAAGTCCTTTATCATTGAAAAAGCCGTTGATGAATTCCAGACAAACACATCACCGAAAAAACTCGTTAACGGAGTAAAACTCTTCGATAATGAATCACTTCATGTTTTCGGAAACGACTTTCAATTAAAGGGCGAAATGTTCCTTGGGGAAGATCTTTTAAAAATATACAGAAAAAAATAATCTACCAGACCATATCCTGAAAAGTATCAGGAAAATCATAACTGAGCATTTCACCGGTCGATTTGAAAAGTTTGTAAAGATACAGCCCTTTCCCCGGAAGAGTATGGGGTACAACATTTCTGTCTTTTGCATTTATCAGCGAAGGAATTGAATCAGGTTCTATCCTCCCTTTTCCGACACCTACGAGCGTTCCCGACATTATCCTTACCTGATGTTTCAGGAATCCATCTCCGGCAAAATCGATAAAAATATATCCGTCTGTTTTAAAAATACGGGTTTTCCTTATTGTTCTCACAGTTGTTTTCACATCACTTCCTGAAGCCATGAAGCTTGCAAAATCATGAGTGCCTGTAAAATATTGAAGTGCATGCTCCATTTTCTGAATATCAAGTTCATATGCACTGTGCCATGAAAGATCGGATGAAAAAGGAGAGTGTGCCGGCTTAGTGCAGATCAGATACCTATAGTGTTTTCCGAAAACGAATTCCCTTCCGTCCTGAAAGTTATCCTTTTTTTCAACACTCAGTATCCTTATATCATCAGGAAGGAGAGAGTTGAGCCCTTTTTTTAAAGATTCGGCGGGAATATTCTGTAATGCAGGAACCGTTGCAATGAACTCAAGGGCATGAACCCCTGTATCAGTTCTGCTGCAACCTGAAGGATATGGACATTCTTTTCTGAAAATTTCGGACAATGTATTTTTCAAAACACCCTGAACTGAAACTGCATTTTCCTGAAACTGCCATCCGTGATAGTTTCTGCCGCAGAAAGAAATAGTTAAAACATACATGTTCCACCCGAAAAAGTAATCTGAACCATTTAACACTTAAGGAAACATCAGTCAAGAAACAAAATTTTTTGCGCTTTTTTTGAGGTTTTCTGGACTTTTTAAAAAAATGTGCTATATCTTCTCGAATTGTATGAAGTTTTTGGCTTTATTACGTGTTTGACTTTTGTTGAAATTTTTTTGGAGGAAAACATGAAGTTTCTTGCAATCGTAATCGTATCACTGCTTTTTGCTGTATCCTGCGGAAGCGCTGAGAAGAAAGCTGATCCGGCTCCTGCTGAAACAGCTCCTGCAGCCACAGAAGCTCCTGCTGAAGTTGCTCCTGCTGAAGAAGCAGCTCCTGCTGAAGAAGCAGCTCCTGCTGAAGAAGCAGCTCCTGCTGAAGAAGCTCCTGCTGAAGAAGCAGCCGAATAATAATCGGTTTCTGCTTAAAAGATTCTTTTCCCGTTCGCTTTAGAAAGTTTTATTTCTGATGTCGAGCGGGATTTTTTTATCTATTGATGTTTTTCAGGAATATTTCTTATTTACATAGAGCTGCTGAGCAATGCCGAGCAGTGTGTTGACAAACCAGTACAGAGTCATTCCGCTTGGAAGAACAAGAGATATCCAGGTGAACACAACAGGCATGGTGTACATCATTATTTTTGCCTGAGCATTATCCATTGTCTGAGGAGTAAGCTTTGTCTGGAGGAACATCAAAAGCCCCAGAGAAACTGGAATTATATAGAAAGGGTCCTTTTCTGAAAGATCTGTAAGCCAGAAAGGAAGGAAGGGAGCGTTATAAAGCTCTACCGCATTCTGTATCATATAGTAAAGAGCAATATATACAGGCATTTGAATGAACATCGGAAGACAGCCGCCAAGCGGGTTGACCCCTTCTTTCTGATATAGAAGCATTGTTTCCTTGTTCAGAGTTTCTTTGTCTTTTTTATATTTTTCCTGCAGTTCCTTGATCTTCGGCTGAAGAACTCTCATTTTGCTCATTGATTTGTAACTTGCATTAGAAAGAGGGAACATCAGAAGTTTCACAACAATTGTAAGAAAAATTATTGCAAGCCCGTAATTTCCAATAAAGCCGTTGAAGAAATTAAGTGCGATCAGAAGCGGTTCAGCTAAAAACCCGGTCCATCCGAAAGTTACACTTTTTTCAAGCCCTACGCCCTCCTCTTTAAGAAGTTCCATTTCTTTCGTTCCGTAAAAAACAGTGAACTTTTCTGTGTGGCTCTCTCCCGGCTGAAGAACTTTTGAAGCGGATTCAGATTTGAAAAAAGAGCTGTTTTTAGAGGAATCTATCTCGGCAGAAGCACTGAATTTCTTATCCGGGGAAATAACGGCAAAAATAAAATAACCGTAATTAATACCTATCCAGTCAACTTCATTTCCGGTTGAAAAGAATTTTTCAATATCTTCTTTGTCTTCCATCTCTTCAAAACCGGCACCCTGCTTATGGGCGATAACATTGAATGTTCTGTTGTAAGCCGAGAGTATATCTTTGTTGTCATGCTGTGAATTGAACGAAAGCGTTGGTTTCCACGAAATAGTTCCTGTCGAATTGTTTGTGACAGTTTTTTCAACAACTATCTTGAAATCTTCAAGAAGTTTAATTGTTTTTATTTCAGCAACTCCGCCGTTTTCATATTTAAAAGAAACCGAAGAACTGTCCGCCGCGATAACTTCGTATTCTGGCTCTTTTCCAAACACTGAACTCATTTCAGGGAAAAACGAATCTTTTACCAATGCCTGTGAAAGATCGACATTTTTTGAAAGATATTTTTCCTTTATTATGAGAGATCTTGTTATTTTGCCTGTTACAGAACTGTATCCAAGCTCAAGCGAACCGTTTTTTATAACACCGGTCTTTTCAGGGTGGCCGATATCCGTTGTCGGAACAACAGCTTGCAATTCCTGAGTTTTAACCTGCTCCTGATCAACTTTCTCAGCCACAGCGGACGGTTTTTCTGTTACACTGTCACTTTTCTGTTCCTCACTAATTTCCGGAACCGGCTCCGGCTGGGGTGCGAAAAATGATGACCAGATGAACATCACAGCGACCGAAAGAACCACTGCTATAATAAAATTTTTGTTTTCCATTCTGTTATCTCCTATTTTACCGGGTCGTAACCACAGCTCTTATTCCATGGATTACACCTTAATATTCTCCATATTCCAAGAAAAAAACCTTTAAAAGCCCCTTTTTTTTCAATTGCTTCTATCATATATGCCGAACATGACGGATAAAATCTGCAGTTTTTCCCCAGAAAAGGAGAAAAAGCCACTCTGTATATTTTAATTAATGCGATTAGAACTTTTCCCATTTAATTTTACCGCAAAATATAAAAAATCTCTCTTGATATCTTCATACGACAAACTGCTCTGTCTGGGGATCATGACAAGATCGACCGGCGTGACAAATCTCCCTCTTTCAGTCCTGAACACTTCTCTTATCCATCTTTTAACCCTGTTCCTGAAAACTGAATTGCCCACTTTTTTTGTAACAATTACACCGAGTTTTGTTCTTTCAGACACTGAATAATTGAAAACCATCAGCTTTGTCTTGAAAACACTGCCCGTTTCTTTTAACAAGGAATAATCTCTGCTTTTCCTTATTTTATCAGACTTTGTAAATGAGAAGTCCAAAGATCTTGTTTGACTACTTTTTGTAAATTGCTACGGAGAGGATCTTTCTTCCTTTCTTTCTGCGGGCCTTGATGACCTTTCTTCCGTCAGCAGTTTTCATTCTCTTTCTGAAACCGTGGGTTCTCTTTCTTGAAATCTTACTTGGATTGTATGTGCTTTTCATAGCTCACTCCTTACTGTCAAAACACCTCAAAAAACTCGGGGAAATATACTCATGAATTATGTGTTGTCAAATATTGAAGTGAAAAACTTTAAAAAATTAAAAAATATCAGTAGTATAGCGTGAATTTGTTTCAGGTGTCAAAATGAATTTGTTCTCTTTTTCCAACCATTTTAAAAATGAAAAAGATGCCGGACTTTTTTCCGGCTGGCAGTGGGGCTTAATTAAAAACTCGAACTTTTCCTGCGGATCTTCAGGAACTTATGATTTTAACAGTCATGATGAAATTTCTGATAATACATGCTTTGATCTTGCATCATTGACCAAGGTCGTGTTCACTGTTCCTGTTGTTTATGAATTGATATATGAGAAAATTCTCAATCCCTACGACAAAATATCTGGTTTTTTCAACAACTTAAGCAGCGACATCACCATAATTGAACTTTTATCTCACACATCGGGGTTTCCCGCATGGCTCCCGATTTATGAAATGGTTGAAAAGAATTTGTCGCTTGAAGAAAGGAAAAAAGAGGTCATAAAGATCATTTCCGCAAGTCGAACAAATGACAGATCAAAATGTTACAGCGACCTGAACTATATTCTTCTTGGTTTTATAATTGAAAAAATAACAGGAAAAACGATTGATGCCGTTTTTGAAAATTTTAAAAAAGATAACCATTTGAATTTCAACATCTCTTTTTCTCCTGACAAACGGGCTCCCAAAACCGCTTTTTCAAATTTAAGGAACTCATATCCGACAATGACTGTTGAAGATGAAAACTGCCATTTTTTAGGGGGCAAATGTGGACACGCCGGCCTTTTTGCAAGCAGTTCGTCGGTTGTTAAATATTTTGACAAACTATTAAATTTACAATGGTTTTCAAGCATTTCCAAATCACTTCAATATGCCGGATTTGACCGCCCCGAAGGAAGCGACTCCAATTATGGGAAAAAAGCCGATAACTCATTTATCGGACACCTCGGATTTACAGGAACAGCAGTACTCATCGACCCTGAAAAGAAAACCGTTGCCGCACTCCTTACCAACTGCACCCATCCAAACCCCGAAAAACCGCAAAGAAAAGAACGGATAAAAAAGTGCAGACAGATCTTTTTTGATGAAGTGTTTTAAATCAAAGGAAATCCCCTGGGCGGGGATT
>JAGOEX010000290.1 GCA_017997475.1 bacterium | reverse complement strand
GATGTGACAGATCCGCTTAACGGATTCATTCTCATACTTGACGGACACAACAGAAAAATTGCCTTAATGGTCGATGATATCATCGGTCAGCAGCAGGTTGTCATAAAAAGTCTTGAGAAAAATCACCATCAGATCCCGGGTATAAGCGGAGCTACAGTGCTTGGAGATGGCAGGATATCGCTTATTCTTGATGTTTACGGGCTTGAAAAACTGGCTTTCGGGGAAAAGGAGAAAAAATGAACAGATCCGGTTTTGCGGAGAATTTAAAAAAAGAAAATGAGGCAAAAGAGGAAAAATTTCTTCAGTTCGTCTCTTTCATGGTGGGCGAAGAGGAGTATGCGACCGACATTTTAAAAGTATATGAGATAACAAGTTATAAAAAGCTTACAAAAGTGCCTTCCATGCCCCCTTTTGTGAAAGGTGTTTTAAGTATAAAGGACATTATTGTTCCAGTTATTGACCTCAGAGAGAAGTTCAGCATACAGGATCCGGCAAACACAAAATTTACAATTATCATGATCGTTGATGTGAGCGGCAGAGTTACAGGTGTGGTCGTTGACAGAATGAAGGATATTATAAAAGTGAAAGCATCTGACATACAGCCGCCACCGCGGTTTTCAACCGGCGTGAAGACAAGTTTCATAAGGGGAATGATAAAAAAAGGGAAAGATGATTTTACAATAGTGCTGGATATGGCAAAGATCCTTTCAGACTATGAACTTAACATAATGGACACTCTTTAAAGGTGACAATGAGCGATTTTTTTAATCTTATTTCGGAGTTCATCAATGAATCTGATTCTCAGCTTGCTGAAATCAGGAAATGTTTTCCGGCTTTTATTAAAAGTCTGAAAAATTGTGAAATACCCTCTTATGAAAAAAACTCCCGTCTTTTAAGAGCAGTTCACTCAATAAGCGGAGGGAGTTCCTTTTCCGGTCTTACAGAAATAGAAAAGATATCCTCAAAGCTCGAAAAAATGATATATCTTGCAATTTCGGGAAAGATAGAACCCTGTGAAATTCTTGCTGCCGCCGTTGAAAAAACACTGGCAGTTCTTGAGGAAGGGCTCAGCAGTAATGGAAAAATAAAAAAAAAGGAATGGGCCAAAATAGAAAAAGAAATTGAAAAGATAATTTTTTCTTCTTCAGGCAGTTCCGTTCCCGAAAAATTTAACAGTGAAATAACCGTAGATTTTGAAGGGGAGTCCATTACTTTCTCAATCAATGACCCCGATATATCTGAAAAACTGAGATCGCAAAATCTTTATCTTTTAAAATTTGATGCCGAAACCGATCTTCGCGAAGATGAGCTTTCTCTTTTTCAGATGATAACCATCCTTGCAGGAGAAGGTGACATACTTGATTCAATGATAGAGATAGATCAGGTTGGAGAAGAGTCGGTTCCTATCAAAATACTCTATATGAGCACTCTTGCTTTGAATAAGTTGAAAAAACTTTTAAATTTTCTCCCGTCAAAATCTATAAAAAAGATCGATGCAAAATCAATAGAAATTGCTTTTGACATAAAAACAGAAGATCTTCCGGAGTCCCATGCTGTTGAAAAAAGCAAGCCGGAACCCGTTGAAAACATTATTCAAATCGAAGATAAAATTAAAAATCCGGTTTCATCTAACGATGATGATGATGACCAGGAAGAAACAGCAAGCAACAAATATGTTTCTTTCAAGATCGGAACAGAACACTATGCGGTTCCGATAGAATTTGTATATGACATGAAAGAGATGCTCCCCTGTTCGAGAATACCGAATCAGCCCGATACATATCTGGGAGTTGCAAATCTGAGAGGCAATGTCATTCCGGTAATAGACCTCAGAAGAGTTTTCGGCATCAAAAATGTAAAATATGATGAATTTACGGTTTTTCTGATGGTAAAAATAGAGAACAAGATCAAAGGATGTGTTGTTGACTCGATAGACGATGTCGTTTTTCTTGAGCCGGAAAACACTCAGATAACTCCCGCATTGAGCCGTAAAATAAAAACCGATTTTGTTAAATTTATTGCCAAAGACCCGAAAACAGAAAGATTTTTAATAGTAATTGATGTAGAGAAAATGCTCGAAAATGAACACTAGCAAATTTGAAATTAAGAAAATTTCTTTAAGCGACAGCGAATTTGATAAACTGAGGGAGCTGGTTTATAAAATTTCAGGCATAAGTCTTGCAAACACGAAAAAGGAACTCGTTATATCAAGATTCTCAAAAAGACTCAAAGAGTTGAAACTCAGCAGCTTCGGAGAATATCATGATCTTCTTGTCTCTCCCGGCGGCTTTTCCGAGGTACAGAACTTTATCAATTCCATAACTACAAATAAAACCGATTTTTTCAGAGAATCACATCATTTTGATTTTATTGTTTCAACATTCATCCCGCAGGTTGTCGCATCGGCGCGCCCCGTCGTCAGAGTGTGGTCTGCCGCATGTTCAACAGGTGAAGAACCCTATACCATCGCCATGGTAATGTCAAAATACCTGGTTGAGCCGTACGGAATACCGGTAAAGATTCTTGCAACCGATATTGACACGAATGTTCTTAAAGCCGCGGCAAGGGGTGTTTATGATTCACACGCAATAGGACAGGTTCCTGAAAAATATCTCAAAAAATATTTTCTCAGAGGAAAAGGGGACAGCTTCGGTCTTTTTAAGGTCAAGGATGATATCAGAAGCATGGTCACATTTAAACAGCTTAACTTCATAGCTCCGGAATATCCCATAACTTCGACTTTTGACATTATTTTCTGCAGAAATGTTATAATCTACTTCAGCCCGGAGACAAAAAAGCAGGTTGTGGGAAAGCTTTTCAGATATTTAAGCGAAGGCGGGTATATAATGATGGGGCATTCTGAAACCCTTTTCAACATGATAGAAGGGCTGGTTTATTTAAAGAATACCGTTTATCAGAAAAGGATCATGGACAAGTAGGAAGAGAAATGTATAAAAGCTTTAACAAAAAACTTCAGAAAGACATCATTGTGATCCAGCCGGG
>JAGOEX010000053.1 GCA_017997475.1 bacterium | reverse complement strand
CTCCATTGGAACAATTATGAATGTTTTCTTACTTTCACTTTTTGTAATCCTTGCCAAAACAAATTCATTTGAGTTCTCGTTTAGAACATACATTACTTGCCCTTTTTCAGCTTCTTCGATTGTAACACTTTTTGAAAGTTCTTCAACTGCTTTTTCTTCAGACATAATCTTTCCAGTTCTTGAAAGTACGATCGAATGCGGAACTCTTGACCTTATCTGATAAAGTCCTTGTGCGTCATATTCAACTGAAATATCTTCAATAAATACAGGAATTCCATTGATCTTAGGTCTGAACACAAAACTTATTGAATTTACACTCTTTCCAAGCGATTCTCCATTTCCTCCGACTTCAAATGCTTCATTTGTATCCTTTGATATTCCTGCATATTCAAGATCAAGGGTTGTGAGTGTTTCTGCAATTGCCTTTGCTTCTTCAAATCTATCCTTTGCTTCGTATTCCCAGTCATTTTCATATCTGAATGATTCCTGTTTCCTGTTCATGATCGCTGAAAAATCCTTTCCACTCTTTTTCATTATCAGATAATTGGACTTCCCCAGAAAAAGTGTACACATTTTTTCACGCAGCCCCTCTTAATTTATCCATTTTATAAATCATTTCAAATTCTTTCGGGGATCTGTACCCCAAACTTGAATGTATCCTTCTCGTATTGTAAAAACCCTCAATATATCTGAACAGACTTATCTTCGCTTCTGCTTTTGTGCGGTATTTCCGCCAATAAACTTCCTCGGTCTTCAGTGTTTTGAAGAACGATTCGGCAGGAGAATTGTCGTAACAGTTCCCTTTCCCTGACATGCTCTGATGAATACCTCTGACTTTTAAAAGTTTTCTGAACTCCATTGAGGCATACTGGCTTCCACGGTCTGAATGAAAGATGAATCCCTCCTTCGGTTTCCTCGAATTATACGCCATGTGAAATGCAGCGATCATTTGTCTGCTCCCGCAAAGATGGCCACCGCTTTTTTTAATATTTCATTCCCCGTAAGTGCATGCTTAAGCTGTTTCTCAAGCTCTCTGATCCTCTTCTGCTCCGGACTCAGCTCTATCGTCCGCTCAAATGCCTTCTCCGCATTCTTCGCGTACTGCTTCCGCCAGTTCGAAAGAGTGTTGATGTTCACTCCAAGATCTTTCGCAAGTTGCGTCATGCTAACTTCGCCCTTTTCAAGAAGTTTCAACGCGTTTAGTTTGAATTCCCTGTCATACAATTTCTTGTTCCTCTCTCTGCCCATCAAAGTCTCCATTTTAAATTAGATGTTTACTAATTGCAAAACTTCCACTTTTTTTGGGGAGGTCCAGTTAAATTAGATGTCAAGAATTCATTGATATTTTAACCAGTGTTTTTAGGATGTTATGGTCTCAATTAGCGTTTAACTTAATGGCAGTGACTGATCTTGTTTCTGCCGGTTTCTTTTGATTTGTACATGGCGTTGTCCGCCGCTTTTATGATCTCTTCTATATTTCCGGCGTCTTCGGGAAATGTTGCAAGTCCGAAACTGGCGGGAACTTTTATGTTGTAACCTTCTTTCATGAAAAATGTCTTTGAATTGAGTGTTTCGCGGATCCTTTCAGTAACAGCGAGGGCGTTCCTGAAATCCGCCCCCTGAAGTATGACAACAAATTCGTCACCTCCATATCTGACACCGTAATCGGTCGGTCTGATACACGCTTTAACAACATTTGCAACTTCGCGCAGAAGCTGTGAACCGATAAGATGTCCATAGTTGTCATTGACATTCTTAAAACGGTCAAGATCGAAAAAGACAACGCTGAAAGAACCGCCCGACCTTTTTGACCTTGAGATCTCATTTTCAAGTATCTTGTACATATATCTTGCATTATAAAGATCGGTACAGTCATCAATGGTCGCTTTTTCTTCGATCGTTTTAAGAAAATTTGCGTTCTGAACTGCAATTGAAGCAAAATCAGCAATGATCTCAAGAAGCTTTATCTTTTCTTCCGAAAAATTCTCAATGTCTGTGTTGATCATCTCTATCACTCCGAGCGGCCTGTCCTTTGAATACATCGGCACGGCAATGACAGATCTTGTAACAAAATCACTGCCTTCCGGAACAACTTTAAGAATCCTTTCATCATTTGTTGCATCAGGTATCACAACCGGCTTTCTGCTTTTAAGTGAAAGTCCGGCGATCCCTTTTCCGGCATTGAACGATCTTCCTATCAGATTTTCTGCTTCATTACCTACTACAAGACGGAAAATAAGTTTGTCGGTCAATTCATCATATGAAAAAAGTGACCAGTTCTCCGGCTGGAATATCTCCTGCATGAGATTCATTATCATTTTTAGAACTTCCTCTTCGTTCAATGTGGAAGTGAGTGATGCCGCAATTTTATAAAATGAGTCAAAAAGCATTGCATCTATCTTTTTTTCCACATCAACCTCCTTTTTCATGCACCTTCAATATTTTTAGTAAACACCTTTTTGAACAGAAGCAGCCCAATCGGAGTTACAAGTGCCATGCCGCCGATCCATATCCAGACCATGTAATGATTCGATATATCCCCTACGACCTGCATTGCCTTTCCTGCCGCATCAAGCATCACCTGACCGGTAGCAGGATCTATTTTGTCAACCACAGGGGTATACGCATTGACAAGGAGCCCCGACATAGGACCGACAACAAATTTTGCAAGGAAGAACGGGAGAATTGAAAGGGCGATATATGTCCCCTCTTTTCCTTTCGGGGCGATCTCAGCCGTGAACTGCATAAGCCGCGGCGACCATATCGCTTCTCCGATAGTGAAGATGAGAAAGAAGAATATCAGCGACCAGTATTCAGGGACAGGCGGGTTTTCCATAAGCTTTTCCATGGTATCTGCCATTCCGAGCCATTTGATGAAAATGATCTCTCCAAGAACTGTGTTTGTAAGCCCTTCAAAAACCTTTCCCGGAATTATGGCAAGAAAACAGCTGAGTGACGATATCGCGGAACCGATAACAAGCATTGTGTATGACTTTGTCTTTTTCGTAAAAGATGCAACTATAGGAACAAGAAAAACGATCAGAACAGGATTCAACACACCGTAAATATTGCCTATTTTTGCCCCTTCTCCCAAGACCCTGATGCCGTATTTGGGGAATGTATAGTGCAGGTGGAAGAAAATGAACCGGACAAAAAGTGTGGTTGTAAGAATCGCAATGAACATCCAGAAATATTTTTCTGAAACCGCACTCTTAATTTTTGAAAACATTGAAAGATACGCACCTTTCACAGCGGCAAGACCGCTTCCGTGATGCTCCACCGGCTTTATAATTGTCTTTACAGATTTTTTTCCTTCATCGTCTGTCTCTTCAAGTATTTCAACTCCGTCTCTGATAAAGAAAATGAAAAATGCACTTACAACTGTCATGGCAAGAGCATAGACATATATGAGCTGATAAGTTGAAAAATGTATCCCCAGCAGTTCCATTCCGGCGTTTTCATTTATTATCTTACCTGCCGCATCTCTCAACGCATATTTGTCTCTTACAAAATCCATCAGCCATCCGCCGATTGCATAAGCAAGGTTCATTATGACATAAAAAAGACCGAATCCGAGAGCCGCACCTTCCTTCGTTGTATATCTCTTGATCGACACTGAAACAACTGGTGAAACGATCGCAAAGCCAATTGCAAAAGGGAGAAAGCCGACAACGAAAACAATGACCGGATTGGTTATGAATGACATGAAGAATCTTGCGATAAAAAGGAATATGACACTGAATATCATCGTTCTTCTTATTCCTATTGTATCAACAAGTGCACCCGCAACCATTCCAACCATTGAAAGGAGGATGGACCAGATCATAATAAAATTTCCCGCGGCAATATCACCCAATCCGCAATCCTTTGAAAGCCAGAGTGTTATTATCGGGTTCATTGCAGCGTATGCAACATACTGTATGACCATGTAAAAGAAAAGGACCCACATGTCCTTGGGGGATTCCTTCAAGCCCTTTGCATAACTCCAGATGATATAACCGGTTGCACCGACACCTGCGACACCAAGAATCCACACGATCAGCGTTGCAATACTCATAAATCCTCCTGAAAAGACAAAACATTATCCAACATTGACACACAAAATATTAATCGGGTCATAGTCTTTAGCAAGATTTTTCGGTCTTTAATCCTCAAAAATACTGAAAAAAATTCCTTCCTGAAAATTTTTGTTATAATGCTTCGACTTTTTGGAGGTTGCATGTCCGCCCCTAAACGATCTGAAATACTCGGTTCAAATATTGTCCCGTTGATGTTCCGTCTGGGCTGGCCTGTCATGCTTGCATCTTTACTTGAAACATTTTATCAGCTTGCTGACACTTTCTGGATCGGACGACTCGGTGGAGAACAGAGCGGTGATTCGGTTGCAGCTCTTCAAATTGCCTTTCCTCTTCTATGGTTCTTTGCTTCTGCCGCGGCAGGTTTTTCGATGAGTGGAACGGCACTTGTGAGCCAGCACACCGGAGCCGGGGATAAATCTAAGGCCGACATAGCCGCAACACAGATCATATCATTTTCACTGATAACAGGCATTGCTGTTGCCGTTATCGGTATAATGTTCGTCCCTGAACTCCTTCAACTGGTTTCATCGGATAAGAACATTTCGTCGATCGGATCATCCTATCTCGTCTGGTTTTTTCCATGCATGCCTTTTGTATTCATAAATGCATCGTTCAGAATTCTTTCCGCTGCTGCGGGAGACACAAAAACCCCTCTGAAAATAACACTGATAACAAATATCATCAACCTTATAATTGACCCCGTTTTTATAATCGGCTGGGGACCGATACCGAGAATGGGTGCGGCAGGAGCGGCAGCGGCAACGCTCATCAGCACAGCCCTTGCATCAATTGCTGTCATTTATATTCTGATCAAAGGCAACACCGGAGTTTCACTTAATTTCAAGCACATCATTCCTGAAAAGTTCTGGTTTTCCAGAATATTGAAGATCGGTTTTCCAGCGGCAGTGGGACACAGTGCTGAATCTTTAGGGTTCATACTTTTAATGACTATAATAGCAAAGCTTCCTGATGCCAGAAATGCTCTTGCGGGCTATGGGATAGGCAACCGGCTTACAAGCTTTATTTTCATACCTGCTCAGGGTCTCGGCCAGGGTCTTTCAACGATAATCGGTCAGAATCTCGGTGCAGATAATTTTGAAAGAGCACGCAGGTCCGCGGTAGAAGGAATAAAAATAATTTCTGCAACTATTGCCATACAGATAGCTCTCATTCTCCCTTTTCGTGAATCGTTCATTGCTCTTTTTATTCCTCATGATGCTGAGGTTATCGCATCAGGCGCCCATTTTCTTCTCATTTTCGGACTTTCCATTCCATTTTTCGGAGTTATCAGAGGCGTTACATCTGCATTTAATGCCGCCGGAACCAATGTTCCCGCAATGATAATCGGTTTTGCCCGACTCTGGGTCCTGAGAGTTCCCCTTTCGTGGCTTGGCGGACTGGCACTGGGATTCGGTGCTACAGGCGTGTGGTGGGGAATGGGGATCAGCAATGTCCTTGCGGCACTGCTTTCAGTCATACTGTTTGTTAAATATAAATGGCTTAAGAATATAACACTTCAGTGATCAGTCACCGAGAAGATCGTCAAGCTCCTCTTCAGCACTTTTTTTAGCTTTCTTCTCTTTCTTAGGAGCCGGTTTTTCCTCCTCCTCCTCCTCTTCTTCTTCAAAATCATCAAGACCGTCATCGAAATCTTCGGAAGCGGGCTCTTCTTTTTTAGGAGCAGGCCTTACATCTTCTTCTTCATCTTCAAAATCTTCGTCTTCTTTTGATGGGACAACCTCCTCTTCTTCTTCTTCCTCGTCCATGCTTTTTCTTTCTTCAGCTTCTTTCCTTCTTCTATCCATTTCCTCTTTTTCTCTTCTTTCCTCTTCCTCTCTCGCCTTTCTTTCTTCTTCCTCCTGCAGTTTAGCATCAAGTTCAGCTTTTTCTCTTTCAAGCCGTAGTCTTTCAGCTTCTGCAGCGGCCTGCCTTTCCTCCTCTTTTCTCTTTTCCTCTTCTATTCTTCTCTTTTCCTCTTCGGCCCTTCTTATCGCCTCTTCCTGCTCATCAATGAGAGCTTTAAGTGACTGTGCACTTGAGCAGGCAGGATCAAATCCTTTTGTGCACGACTTATCGTAAAAGCTGTGCATCTCCTTCAGTTTATCAAGCTCAAGTGTCTCCCCATAGGCCTGGCTCAAATAGACACCGATATAATAACATGATTCGGCATGATCCATCTCGCAACCCTTATCGTAAAAGGGTTTTGCTTCCATTTCACCATTCTCAACATTATCAACAATGACTCTTGCGAGCTTGTAACAGGCCTCTCTTGATTTTCCTTCACATGCTTTTTCATAATATTTTCTTGAAAGTGGCAGCCGCTCCTCTTTTTCCTTTCTGAAAACGATCATGTCTGCAAATTTTTCACAGATATCGATCATTCCGCTCATACACGCCTTTCCCCAGAAAAGTTCGACTTTTTCATAACCTTCCGGATCTTCAAACTTCTTTGACCATGTCTGTCCAAGGTCGACACATGTCTTCATGTCCCCTTTTTCACATGCCATCTCAAAAAGTTCGATCGCTTTTTTGACATCTCTATCAAGGGACGCAGCGCCTTTTGAGTACATTTCACCCATTCCCCTGCAACCCTTACCCTCTCCACGGTCACAAAGCACCTTGTAAAGGTTGAAAGCTGACATGCTGTCTTTGTAGACACCGCCTTTTCCATGAACCCACATATCTGCAAGGATCAGGCACGATTCATTGAACTGACCTTCGCAGGCCTTTGTAAAAAGAACCCTCGCCTTTTTATTCTCTTCATTTATATCGTCACCGTTCTGCCATAACAGGGCGGCATTGTGACATGCCTCAAAATGATTCTGCTCACATGCCTGTTCATACAATCCCCTTGCTTTCACCTTGTCGGTAGCTTTGACCGAGTTTCCCTTTTCAAAAAGTTTTGCCGGGCTTGAACCGCATCCTGCGGCAAAGATCAGAACAATCGTTAAAACTGCCTGAAAAAAAGATTTTTTCATTTGTATTCCCCCTGGATATCAAAAATCATAATAACAAACTGGTAATAATTTAACTATTGTATCTGGCAGGTCAACAATTTTTCTTAATTATTTTAGTATTTTTACTTTTTTAAAGTGATTTATCACCGATTGAGCCATTTTCTCAAGGCCTTCGGAGCTCCAGTGGACATCCTCTTTTGCAAACCATTTTCTTTCCATTTCAACAACATCTTCGACATTAATAAAATCAGGAAAAAAGTTAATAAATTCAATGCCTTTGTCTTCACAGAACTTTTTCCAGAAAATCACCTGGATAGAATCAAGATTTCTGTTACGGATATGAAATTTCCATGGATATACTGCAACATGAAGTTTAATGTTATGTTCACGGGTCAGGTTAAAAAGAAGTTCCATATATTTTCCGGAAAGTTCCAGCCCCTCTTTTCCCCATTTGTTGTAATGTTCCATATCCATTGACCAAAGATGTCTTACAGGATAGAAAGCTCCGCCCCAATAGGGAGAGTCTTTATGTCTTGGATTTTCCTGAAAATAAAAGAATCTGTCATATAAAGATCTGTATGAATATGAGTTCTGATACATGAAAAGATTGATATCACTTAACAGAAAGACCGGCTCAGACGGCTCAAAATATGCATACTCTATTTCATCCTGCACATCAGAAATATCAATAAAAACAAAAAGATCGTCCATCTCAAGCCCTTTTTCGATGAAATATTTCATCTTGAGATAATAGATCTTCGGAGAATAGCTTATGCATCCGGCGTTTAAAAGCTCGATTCCCTCTTTCTCAAGTTCTTTCGCAACAATACCGGGAAAAGTTTGATCCCACTCCGCATTCACGCCTTCGGTAAAGGAATCACCAATAAAAACGAATCTTTCCCCGTTCTTTTTCAACGGGACATCTCTTTGTTCCCTGTCAAGAAAACCGAGCGAATTAGTGTGAACTGTATATTCATTGAACCACCGTGTCTTTTCAGTCATGTTCGGCTTCAAACCATGGTGATAATATGAACTGTTGGTTCTGAAATTGTTGTAAGGAGGAGCAAAAAAAGTTGTTGCAGTAGCATCAAAAAGTCCCGCAAGAACAAGAATTACCGTCAGGTTGAACACAACTATCTTCATCACCGGAAATCCTTTTCTCACAAACGGAAAAAGTATCGCGACAATAACTGCCGCAACAAAAAAAGGATTCAGAAAATATGTAAAACTGAACAAGCTATTCTCCTGTATATCTGACAATTAATTCTTAAGCATCAACTCATTAAAATTTTTCTGCTCTTTGTCTGAAAGCTTCTTTTTTTCCTCTTCGATTCTTTTATTTATCAATTCCCTGCTGAAATCAGGTTGCTCCTTTTTTAAAATCATAATCGTTTTCAGCGCAATGTAATGCATCCCTCTTCTGCTGTAGGTGTTTGCAAGTTCAAGCCGCCAGTTGGGATTTTTTGAAACATCAACTGCTTTTTCAAGATATTTGAACCCGTCGGCATAGTTGTTGTCCATAAACTCCCTTCTTGAGAGCCATTTGTAATAATGCGCGATGTTCCTTGATGATTTGAGAAGAGCTGTTTTCATCCCTTTTTCTGCTTTATCTATTGCCGTCCTGTCAAGGTGGAGTGAGCAGTACGCCGCCTGAAGATGATCAAAAAAGCCCCCTGTCAGAGCGGCACCTTTTGAATAGTGTTCAAATGCCTGTCTGTAATCTTTGCTGTTTTCATATACCAAACCTTTATAGATAAAAAGACGGCCCTTTTTTTCATCCGGCATCTCTTTTTTTGCTGACTCAACATGCAGAATAAGCTTTCTGGCAGAATCAAAATCTTTTTTATCAAGGTAGCTCCTTATTGCAGAAAGGAAAAAGAGCTCTTCGTTGCTGTGAATGAATTTTAAAGAACTTTGATCCGTTCTTGACACCTCAAAGAGAAATCTTTCAAGTTCAGAAATATTTCCGTCACTTATGGAAATTATATCGGTCATTTTGCCGCTTATTCCGGCAGATTTAAGATCACCGTATATTTTCCTTAACAGAACAGGATATTTACCGCCGCTAAGTTCAATGCTTTTTCTGTAAAACACAAGCGCCTGTTCAATTGAACCAAGACGGAGCATATAATTGCCTGCGAGATAGTGGGTAAAATAATACTGCGGCGCTTTCAGCATTGCGGCCGTTGCATATTTTCCGGCAATTCCGCTCTCCTCTTTTTGAGGTGAGTTGAGCTTTTCGATCGCTTTGCCCATCGGAACAGAATAGTCCGCCGGATAGTTGTAAACAAGTTCATCATACGAAAAATTCTCACTGTAGCCAGCCGTTTTTCTGCCGCTCTCTGACAAAGTCATTACTAAAAGCGATAGCGATGCCGCAATACAGAAGAATATTACTCCGGCTCTTTTCCTTCCTGAAAGTTCAATCGGCTGAACAGTCATGGCAACAATGGCGATAAGGGGAAAAAGTGTGGAAAAATTATGCAGATTAAAGTCAATCGTATTGTGAAGAAAAATAAAAACAAATACCGAAATAAACCCGCTGTTCCTTTTTACATCCTTTCTCCCTTTCAGGATAATCCACACAAGAAATGTAAATATGAACAGCCCGAAAAAGGCCCCGTTTTCAAGCATGAACTGAACCGGCTCATTTTCAAGTTCAGTGAACTTTCTTTCCGGATCGTTCTGATAGTAGGAGTAAACTTTTGAAAAACTTCCAAGTCCTGAACCGGTAAGAAAGAAATCACCGATGTAATCCCTGACTGTGCCCATCTCTTCGATCTTGCTGAAATACCCCTCCCTTTCAAAATCGAATTCCTTTTCCAGAAGAGCATACCCTGTCTGAAAAACGACAAAAAGAGCAAAAATTAGTGAAAATCCGGCAAGATAGAGTTTTGCTTTTCCTGTTTCTTTTTCAGATTCCGTCCTTTTGATCAGAAGAAAGAAAATAAGAGAAGCCGCAAAAGCGAGAATGCCTCCCCTTGAAAGAGTAGCTACAACGGCAATAGAGTGAATAAAAAACAGCGATCCGTAAAATATCTTCTTTCTGCTGAAATCATGAGAATATATCGATGTCAGAGAAAGTATTGCAGATATTCCGAAAAATGCAGCGGCATGATTGGGATTTATAAGTATGGGGTCGATAAGAAATCCCGGATGCCTGAGCGTTCCGTAAAGCCAGGTTTGAGCATTCACTATCCTTAATGCGGCGGAAATAAGTATTACAATTGAGGATATATAGATGATCGTATCGATCAGAATTTGTTTCCACTTTCTTTTTCCAAGGAATACCGTCCTTGCAACAATGATCGAAAAAAGTGTCAGAACCGTAACCCGCATGATCGAATATACTGTGTCAGGAACAGACATTGTCAGAGGTCTTGCTCCTGACCCTTCAAGCAGATGAAAAAAATGTGCTTTAGGGCTTATTGCCTTAAGAACAATCAATGGAAGTGGAACAAGTTGGAACACAGCATAGAGAAGAATTGCAGCAAGAGGAAAGAAAACGGATGATATCAGTAGCGGTTTTCTGTAGATCAGCAAGTAGGAGAAAAAACAGAGCGATACAGCTGAAAGAATTGAAATAATTAAAAGGTTTGTGCCAGTATGTGAATATACACCGCCAAGCAGGAACGGAGGGAGAACAAGAAAGATCGTAAAACAGAACTGGACAAAATGATCCCTGAATCTGTTCATGACAATTCCTCACAGGAAATTATAATAAATCTGCACCGTCAAAGTGTGTTCGCTTGTGATGGTATCGCTTGAATTCGTGCTTGGAGATTTTTCTATTTCAAAATCATACTGTATTGCGGCAAATCTTGATATCCACAGAAACGCTGAAGTCTTTGAAAAAAAGCTGAACTGATTCACATCGTCAACAGGGAGCAGCGCATCAAACTCTTCCTTAATTTCAAGAAAACTGAGAGGGAACCATGACAGATAAAGATAAAATTCAGGCCCGGTAAGATTTTTGAAATACGGAACCCTTGTAACAGTGTAATCGCTTTCAAGTTTTGAAACATCGTATGAAAAAGGGTTGAAATCCTGTCTGAATCCCCATCCGACACGACCCGTTATCTTAAAAGAATTGCCGTAAATGTAATCAGCATTTAAGCCCGTTCCTTCCTGCAGAATGGTAGAGGAAAATGATTTTGAGTAAGTGAAAACTTCACCTCTTCCAATATTTCTCGTGTCACCATTTTCTTCAACAACTGCAACCTGCGGCTCATCAGTATCGTCTGATGTTTTCAGATATTTGTACCCGAACGGTGCTCTAACCCTTACAGACACATACGGTCCGACATATTGATTTATTCTGTATATGAACGAGCTGTCAAATTTCATCAGGTCTTTCACAAAACGGAGTTTCTCGCCGTCAGGTTTTTGAAAGAGCTCATTTATTTCCAGCCGGTTTATGAAAAGAAAGTTCCTGTCATCATAAATTATGCTGGTGTTCAGAGTCGAACCAAATGTAAAATCATTGGAATCACCTGATCCGCCCTTGATATATCCGGAATTCACAAGAGAAAAGTTCGCAGAAATGTTTGCCTTGAAAGACCAGTTGCCTGTGTACTTTCTGTCCTCGGTATCGCTTATGACCTCACCGCCTCCAAGCACTGCCCTTGTCTTTTCTTCAAAAACCATCTGAACTGTGCTCAGTTTTCCCTTCTGGGTCCGGACAGTTACAAAATTCTGAAATGAATAAGGGGACTCTCCTCTTTTTGCAACTCTGTAAAGATCGGGCGGGAGTATCCAGACCTGTTCCTTCTCACCTCTAAGTACGTCGGCTCCCGAGCCAGCTCCGACCTGTATCTTTGTCTTTTCATTGACCAGAGTATATGACTCTCTGATGTCGTTATTGTTCTGATCGATCGTTTTTATGATAAGCGCAGACCACGAAGGAATTACAACAGTTGTTCTTTCGTTCAGTATATAAACTTTCATTTCTGTCTGCATATCAAGGGGACCTGAACCTATGTAAACGGTATATTCACCTTCAAAAAGAGGTATTCTCCTCCCCGGCTCGGCATCTGCAAAAAAATCGTCGTCTTTGAATATTGTGTAATGCGGTTCAAGGAGCGGATCTACAATGTAGGGAACGAACAATGCACCTTTCTGCATCGGGATCATTGTTGTATCATTATTCAGCTGTTCAAGTATTGCGGGATCTGTTATTTCTTTTATATCAACGGCTTCACTGTATATTGAAAAGGAGATTAGGAGGAGTAAAAAAAAAACGAGATTTTTAATCAATGTTCATTGCTTCATAAATTTTATTGAAAAATACTTCCGCTTCCTTTTCTATTATTTCCCCCATCGTCCTTACGGCATGAACGACTTCCATGCTTGAAACTTCTCTTCTTTCATCAAACGAATGGGTGATCACCGTTCTGTCCGATTTATAGTCTCTCAGTTCAAAAACTATTGAAACCCTTGCAAACCATTTTTCATCGCTGTCGACAAGATCAAGAGCAAGGATCCTTCCGGTAAGAACAAAATCAGGACGCCTGTCAAGCTGCATTATTACATCTGAAAAGAGCTCTGTCTCTGTAACATGTTTTGCTATCTGGTCAGTGATCATATCTGTAGGGCGGCTTGCCCAGAAACGGCTTGTATAGTACTGTATCTCGTTTTGAGACTTTCTTTTTACGATGTTGTGGATCCTGTATATTTTATCAGTTTCAAATGTTTTTATTCTTACTGTTCCCGAAATCTTCTTTCCAAGTGTTTTTGATGGAGTGTAGTATATCTGATAGTAGTGTTTTGCAGGGGCTGATGATGAAAAAAGAGAACATCCCGCACCTGTAAAAAGCGTGATCAGTATCGTTATTATAATTAACTTTTTCATTCTACCTCCCCCGACTTAGGAGCATTGAACAAAGCTGAAGGATTTTCCATGATTATCCTTGTAAATTCACTGAAGTTGCTCATCCCTTCAGACATTTCGGTCAGCGATGTGTCAATATTCTCCTTGCTTCTTTCAAGTGTCAGATTGACGGTATCTATTGTTTTCTGAGTAGTTTCAACCAGCGCGAACATTTTATCGATTTTGTCCTTTACATCGGCTTCTTTATAATCTTTGTTCAGTTCTCTGACGGTATCTTCAACAATTGCAAGAGTTTTTGTTATTGAACCTTCAGGCGAAGTGAGATCTTTCACATTTTTTGTGATCGCTGAAATGTTGCTCATGTTGCTGTTTACCTCTTTAAGCAGAACATCAACTCTCGAAACAATGCTTCTTATATCATCCTTGTTCTCTTTGAGCATGACATTCACAGAGCCGCTTATTCCGTCGATATTATGAACTATGCTTTCGACATCCTCTTTTTTCAGCCCTTTTATCGCGATGTTCACTGTGTTGAGGATCGATTCAAGCTTTTCAGCAATTACAGTTGCTTTCCCGGTGATCTCATCCCAGCCGCTTTTCATTGACGGGATCTCTCCGCCGACAGGGATGTCTTTTCCTTGTCCGCCGCCCTGAAGTTCAAGAAATTTGAGTCCTGTTATTCCGATGTTACCAAGCTGTGCCATTGTTCCCTCTTTTATCGGCACACCCGGCTTAAGACAGAACTCTATCTGTACAACTTCAGTATTCTCGTGATCTATCGAGATCGCAGAAACATGACCAATGTTCATTCCCTGAAATTTCACAGATGAGCCCTCGGTGAGACCTGCAACAGAAATGTCAGTAAATCTCGAATAATAACAGTCTTCTCTTTTAAGCAACTTGTTCCCGACAAGAACGGCAGTCAGAAGTATGATTATCCCTATTCCGAATAGAAAAAAAATTGCAACCCGTCTTTTTTGAGCACCAGTGATCTGCATTTCACCCCGAAAATCTCAATTCACAAGATTGTAAAGATAAATTTAATTGTTGTCAATAAAT
>JAGOEX010000289.1 GCA_017997475.1 bacterium | reverse complement strand
AGGAGGAAGGAGTCTGCCCGTTCGAGTAACCATGAGCAGGTTTTCTTATTTGTCTTTTTAAATTAAAACTTGCTTTTGTAAGTTATTTTTCAGGAACAGTTATATAAAAAGTGCTCCCTTTGCCGGGTGTGCTTTCAACATTTACAAAACCGTTATGGGACTGGGCTATGTGCTTAACTATGGCAAGTCCAAGCCCTGTTCCTCCGAGCTTTCTGCTTCTTGCCTTGTCAACTCTGTAGAATCTTTCAAAAAGCCGGTCAAGATGCTCTTTTTCTATTCCGCAGCCGTGATCTTGCACTTTGATTGTCACTTTTCCACCTTCCTGATATGCCGACACTTCCACAGTTGATCCCGGTTCACTGTATTTGACAGCATTGTCAATGAGGTTTATGACTGCCTGTTCAAGAAGTCTGGCATTTATTTTTGCATTGAGATCGTCACTGCATTCAATATTTACAGTGACATTCGATTTAGCGGCAATTGCAAGTACCGAGTTCACTGCGTTCACTATAACAGGTCTCACTTTACTTACAGAAAGTTCAACATCCTGACTTTCATTATCCTTTTCTATCCTCGAAAGACAGAGCAGATCTTCAATTATGCTGTTCAATCTTTCTGTCTGTCTTGATATGATCTCAATGAATTCAAGAGCGTTCTCACGGTCATCTATCGCTCCATCCCTGAGCGTTTCGATATAACCCTTGATGCTTGTGATCGGAGTTTTGAGTTCATGGCTCACATTTGCGACAAATTCCTTTCTTATGTTTTCAAGTCTTGCAAGCTCATTTCTCTGACGGGTGATCGTGTTGAGCCGGTATTTCAGATCTGTTGCCATCTGGTTCATATTTTCTGCAAGTTTTGAAAACTCATAAGTCGTGCTCTCATCAAGTTTCCCGTCAAGTTCACCCTGACCGAAAAGTTCGACACCTCTAAGTATTTTCTTAAGCGGTTTGATTATGAACATTGAAAAAAGGAATGAAAAAAGGATTGATATGAACGCTGTCATAACTCCGGCTATAATGAATTTCACAGTCATCGGCTCAAGCGTTTCCGCCATACTTAGAGCGGGAAGCGATGTTCTTGTAACCCCTTTTATCTGTCCATCCTTCTTAAGCGGAATGGCTACATAGAGCATGTTCTTGCCGAGTGTGGATGAATATCTGGTTGAAACTCCCGTCCCCCCTTTCAGCGCCTCGATTATTTCAGGCCTGCCTGCATGATTTTCCATACTGACTGCATCTTTCATTGAATCTGCAAACACTTTTCCGTCAGGTGCTATAAGCGTTATCCTTGTTCCTATTGAACTGCCTGTTTTTTTTAGAAGCAGGTCTGTTTCTTCAGAGTTTTCATCAATTCCCCTTGAATAGATCTCGTCAAGAAGGACTGCTTTTGCTTTCAACTCCACGACCGTCTGATCAACATGGAACCGTTTTACCGCATCCCAGATGAAAAAAGTTACAGAAGCTATTGAAAATATTACAAGAAAAATGTATGTGGGAAGGAGCTGCCATATAAGTTTTATCTTCATTGCTGATCCTTGAACCTGTATCCGACACCCCTGGTTCCTGTAAAAACCTAGTGGGTAAACTTTCCTGATTAAAAAAAATCAATAAAAATATAAAGGCGTTTTTTTAAATTGAAGGAGATTGAAGAAATGAAGAACATGGAAGATCTTTTTAAAATGGCACTTGGTATTGAAGATCCGTGGTATGTTGATTCAGTTGATTTTGAAGAAGTGAAGAAGATACTGACGATAAAGCTTGATTTCAAGAAGGGGAGCAAGTTTTTTTATGAGGACAAAGCGGCGGGGATATCCGGAACATTTCCTGTTCATGATACGATTGTAAAGAGATGGCGGCATCTCAATTTTTTTCAACATGAATGTTATCTTGAAGCGAGAGTTCCGCGAATAATTACAGGCGAAGGGAATGTCCGTCTGACTGAAGTTCCGTGGGCCGGGAAGCTGAATGGATTCACGCTGTTGTTTGAGGCGCTGATCTTGCAGTTTGCCCGTTGTATGCCGCCGAACCAGTTGAAGAAAATAATCGGAGTTTCGAACCATAAAATATGGAAGATCATTGAAGAATATGTTGACGAAATGCGTGAATTACAGGATATGAGCGAAGTAAAGGAAGTAGGTATTGACGAAACTTCCGCGAGGAAGAGGCACGATTATATCACGCTGTTTGTTGACCTTGAGAAACGGTCTGTTGTTCACATAGAAGAAGGCAAGGGAACAGAAACAGTTAAAGGATTTGCAGACCGTCTTGAGGAAAAGAATTGTGAAAAGAGTCAGATAAAGCGGGTTTGCAGCGATATGTCACCTGCGTTCATATCAGGCGTTAAAGAAAATTTTCCTGAAGCGTCTATCACATTCGACCGGTTCCATGTCATGAAAATCATTAACGAAGCCGTTGATAATGTCCGGAAATGGGAGAAATCGAACAATCCGCAGCTTAAAAACATGCGGTATCTGCTTTTACAGAACAGGAAGGACCTTTCAGTATCTGATCTTAAGAAAGTAGAAGAGCTTGAGATGTCGTCGATGCATCTGAACACAGTGAAAGCTTATCATATGCGGGAAGCATTTCAGATGTGCTATCAGGCTGAATCTGCTGAAGTATTTGAACTTATTATAAAAAAATGGTGCGACTGGGTAAAAGAATCAGAAATTTTCAACATGGTCAAAGCGGCTAAAACCATTGAAAGACATATTAACGGAATTGTTATGTGGTATCAGACAAGAATAACTAACGGAATTCTTGAGGGATTCAACTCTCTCATCCAGGCTGCTAAAGCTAAAGCGAGAGGTTACAGTACAAAGAAAAATCTTATCAACATCGCATATCTGTTATTAGGAAAATTAGATCTCTCCAGAATTAACAGATTTTATCAACCCACTCATTTTTAAAAGGAGCCACACCCCTGACAGTTTCAATATTGACACCCGCATCACCGAGCTTCTTTCTCAAATTGAGGATCTGGACATCAACAGAGCGGTCAGTAACAGGATAGTCATCACCCTTTACACCGTTGATTATCTGCG
>JAGOEX010000052.1:2375-14143 GCA_017997475.1 bacterium | reverse complement strand
TCCCATCGGAGCACTCACAGCACAGGTCGGGTTTAACATAAGACCCAGAGAAAACGAAGGAATCTGGGCATTCCATATTTATCTATCGACTTTTTAAGAAATTCTCAAAATTCGGTTATAATCGAAAAAAGCGCTTTACAAACAAACGAATTCGGTTATAATCGAATTAATTGTTGTTTTTGGTGTGGAGTTCGGTTATGTTCGATGTTTTGAAAAAGTACAATTTCTGGGATGGGCAGAAAATCCCGTGCGGTTTTTTTCGTGATTCATATTTTCATCAGATCAAATCCATGACCGGCAACAAGCTGGTTAAAATAATTCTCGGGCAGAGAAGGTCAGGGAAAAGTTTTCTGCTCAGAATGATAATGCAGCGTCTGATCGATTCCGGTGTAAGTGTGAACAACATTTTGTATATCAACAAGGAATTTGATGAGTTATCTGAGATTTCGGATAACAATTCTCTTCTCAAAGCGGTAAATGAATATATTGAAAAAATGAAACCGGTTGGGAAGATATATCTTTTTCTTGATGAAGTTCAGGAGATTGACGGCTGGGAAAAGGCAGTGAACTCATTTGCTCAGAACTATGTTACTGAGTTTGAGGTTTTCATTACCGGATCAAACGCTCACATGCTTTCCGGTGAACTTGCAACTTATCTAAGCGGCAGATACATTACTATAAATGTTTATCCTTTCAGTTTTGAGGAGTTCTGTGATTCCAAAAACATTTCAAAAGATAAAACTTCATTTATGGAGTATATGAAAACCGGAGGAATTCCTGAGATAATTTTTCTAAATGATTATGACAATCAGCTTAATTACATGAAAGCATTAAGAGATTCTATTATTTTAAGAGATGTCATTACAAGATACAATGTCAGAGATGCATATCTTCTTGACAGAATTGCCGCTTTTGTAACCGATTCGATAGGGAGTCTTATTTCTGCAAATTCTCTCGTAAATTACATGAAATCAAACGGTTACAGCGGAAATATTGAAACAGTCGGCAGTTATCTCGGTTATCTTGAAAATGCATTTCTGATACACAAATCGGTCAGGTTTGACATAAAAGGAAAAAAGATATTAAGCAGAGAAAAGAAATATTATCTCAACGATGTCGGATTCCGTTCCTTTTTCTCCGCCTCATTTGATCCTGCAATAGGCAAATACCTTGAAAACATTGTTTTTATTTCACTTCTAAGAAACGGATTCAGTGTTTATACCGGAGTCATAAACGGCAATGAAATCGACTTCATCGCAGAGAAAAACGGAGAAAAACAGTATATTCAGGTGACATATCTTTTAAGCAGTGATGAAATTATAAACCGCGAATTCGGCAACCTTGAAATGATAAACGACAATTACCCCAAAACTGTAGTCTCACTTGACGAAATGAGCTTCGGCAACAGAAACGGAATCAGGCACATGACCGCCTGGGAATTTGAAAAAGTGCTGGGGAAGTGACCTCAATTTGACAAAAACTGATCACAATCATAATCTATGTAAGCTATTTTACTTGAAATGAAGAGGTTTTTCATGAAACACATTTATATTCAGGTCTTTATTTTTCTTTTTCTGATAACCTGTCAGTCTGCCCCGAAGAAAGAGATTTCGATGTATGATGTGAGTAATGATATGAAACGCAACGATCAGGCGCGTGCAGAAAAAGAGACGATTCAATCCGCTCCGCAGATGAAAAAGAAGGAATATTCTCCTGCCGAAACCGTTTTCATAACAACGCTTACTTTTGCAAGTATTCCGGCTGCATACTTCGAATTTGATATGAAACAGAAAAAGCAGAATGAAATCAGTGAATTCCTGTTTTTTCAAGTTGAAAATGATGATATGTTCCTCCTTGAAGGGAAAATCAGAAAAAAAGAAAAAAAACCGTTTTTTAATATAAAACTTCCGGGGCTTATGGATTAACAATTATGTTTAAAAGGAGATATAAGTTATGAAACTCAATCAGATTTTTGCTGTTTTTACTGTCGTTGCCGTTTTTTCAGTCAACATTTCCGCTTCTGATTTTTATGCCGGAGCGAAGATCGGTCCGGGCGTCGCTTTTATGTATGGGGACGATGTTAATGATGATGTCGATCCTGCGGCAGGGATGTCTCTGGGGCTTTTCGGGACTTATCAGATCATTAAACTTGTAGGGATCCAGGCGGAGCTGAACTACGAACTTAAAGGTTTTTCCGGTAAAGATGATAACACAAAAGCAAGGCAGTTCATGCACTATTTTTCAATTCCTATTATGGCAAAAGGATTTTTTCCCGTTTCAATTGTGACTATACAGCCCTATTTCGGGCTTAATTTCTCATTCCTGATGAATGCAAAGATGAAAATGGAATCAAGCGGGACAATTCTTGGCGATGTCGAGATCGAAAATGAAAATACTGACGATTTTGAGGTTTTTGATCTCGGAATTCTTTTTGGAACGGAAGCTTTTATAAAGATCACAGATCACATTTTTATCACAGCCGACCTGAGATTTGATCTCGGCGTTCTTGAAGTTGTTGATGGTAAAGAGGC
Source organism: bacterium (assembly GCA_017997475.1). Lineage (GTDB taxonomy): Bacteria > UBP6 > UBA1177 > UBA1177 > UBA1177 > JAGOEX01. The sequence goes on along the minus strand of JAGOEX010000052.1, from coordinate 11,612 downwards.
GTTTAACGGCACATTCCTTGCTCTTTTCGGAGCGGCTTACAAGTTCTAAGAAGATGCGGGCTGTCTCCTGACTTTGTATTTACTGCCGTCGGCAGTCCGCTTCATAAAACCGTACTCAATAAGGTATCTTCTGAGCGTGACATAATCGTTCCACGCTTTCATAAGTATTTGATTTATTTGGCAAAACAGGATGGGAAAATCTAAAGCTTGTCAGCGATTCCTTTGATGAAAGGTGATTCAAATTCGGTTGCGAGAATATCCATGAAAACTGAATTATGACGGTGTCTTGCAATAAGTCTGTCTTCTCTGCGGATTCCAATTTCTTTGAATCCGATCTTTTTGTATGATGCTACTGCTCGTTTATTGAAATCAAAGACACACAGCATAATGTTGTGTAAATTCAAGATATTAAAGCCATAATCAAGAATCAGTTTTACAGCTTCTGTGCCATATCCTTTGTCCCAGTAATCTTTTTCACCTATTACTATCCCAAGAGTTGCTGTGCCGTTAATCTGGTTAATATCCATGAGAGAAGTGTTGCCTATAATTTTATCCGTCTTTATATCAATTATTCCAAATATCGGAGCACCCGATTTCAGTTGATTTTCTATGAATTCTTTCTCTTTAAAAAGTGAAATAACACTCGGATGCGGAGCAACATAAAGAACCATTTCCATGTCGTTAAACCATTTTGTGTAAATTTCCGCATCTTCCATTCTGATTGGAGACAAATAGCACTTTTCACCAACCAGCTTCTTGAAATAACTCATTTTTTTCCTCCTGAAATTTCAGTTCATTCGCCGGATAGTAGCTGTGCATCAGCAGACTGTCAATTTTTATGATGTTTGAAACATAACCGCTTTCTCATTTGTAATTTGAAATTATTTGGAAAAAACAGGAAGTTGCTGTATAGTAAAAAAAGATCATTCAGGATTGAAATAAACAATAGTATGAGTGCTTGTCTAGGAGTAAAAAGTGTCCAAATATAATACGGATGTTTCAGTGACAGTTCCTTATTTTAAAACATCACATGGCGTTCTTTACAATGATGATTGCTTAAACATTCTCGCAAAAATGAAGGCAAATGTTGTTGACACCGTGTTTGCAGACCCGCCCTTTAATATAGGAAAAGATTACAAAAATGGATATAATGATGACATAAATCACTGTGATTATATGGCTTGGTGTAAGCAGTGGATACTTGAGTGTTCCAGAGTATTGAAACCTGGCGGTGCTTTTTTTCTTTATGCAACACCTGAATTGGCTGTCCAATTTGCCCCGATGATGGGAGAATTGTTGAGTTTTAGACATTGGATAGCCGTTTCAATGAAGGGCTCTTTCCATAGAGGAAATAAGCTTTATCCAGCACACTATGCTCTTCTTTATTATACTAAAGGAGATCCTAAGGTATTTAATAAATTGCGTTTGCCAATTGAGATTTGCCGACACTGTGGCGGTGAGATAAAAGATTATGGTGGACATCGATCAAAAATGAATCCGGAAGGAGTAAATCTTTCAGATATTTGGACAGATACATCGCCCAATCGACATAAAAAATTTAAAGTTCGTCCTGGCGTAAATGAATTAAAAATGATTATACCGGAAAGAGCTATTTTAATGTCAACTGAAGAAGGAGATCTTGTTTTTGATCCCTTTGGAGGAGGAGGGTCTACATTTCAAGCGGCAGAAAAACATCATCGAAACTGGATCGGTACGGAACTGTATGATTCGGAACATATAAAAAAGCGTATCGAAGAAAATTACTCAACCTCCGCTTTAGTGGAGCCGAGGTTTAATTTTAAGGAGCTGTTCAATGAAGATAAGCAAAATGAAATTTTACGGCGGGTCAAGGGAAAAGGTTTGCCGCTTAGGGCTTTCACACATATTTCTTGAATTACAGGAGATGCTTATCTCTACGGAAATTCTAGTTTTGGATACGACCGAATAGCAAATTTCAGCTATGCTGTACGCTATGTTGAGGAAGAGTTGCGAGAGGCACAATCTTATCCGATAATTCTGCTTGCTATTGAACATGATGGTTTTTCAGACACACCGCTTCCCAAGAAAATCACAAACACAGGCAAGCAAAAAGCCGAAAAAGCGGACTAATAAAAAAACAAAAATAAATATTCTCATTCATAGATTGAAGTAATATGACAGATTTTTCTTGACATCACGAACATTCTCTTTAATATGAACGAGGTACCTTGAATTTGAGGTGTATGGTCCGATGAGAATCTAAGTTTCAAAAATATTCTTTTGTTGTTAATGACATCTTTTTTGAGGTAACTTATGCAACTTGTAAAAATTTCAGGGCTTTATTTTAAATATCCGGAAAGTGTGGATTTTGTTCTTGAAAATGTGAATTGCGAGGTGGGTCGCGGTGACCGGATCGGAATAGTGGGTCATAACGGCGGAGGCAAATCAACTCTGTTAAAGCTGATAAAAGGAATGATTGAGCCGTCTGATAACGGACTTTTAATAAACGATGAGTGTTCTGTCGCCTATCTTCCTCAGGATTATTCAGGTCTTGAAAATGAGATAGGAACTAAAGATGCCGTTTTGATGAGCGGGGGAGAAAAAGTAAAATTTCTCCTTAGGAAAATGATTCTTGATAATCCGGATCTGATCCTTCTTGATGAACCGACAAACCACCTTGACATAAAAGGGATCGAATGGCTCGAAAAGTTCATAAACAAAACTTCATCCGCAGTTATCATTATAAGTCACGACAGATCAATTTTGAATAACTGTGTCAATGAAACATGGGAAATTGATATGGGGAAGTTAACCATTTTCAAAGGAAATTACGATACTTATGAGAAGTTAAAATTTGAGGAATCTGCTCGCAGACAGAAAGCTTACTCTGAAAAGAAAGACCAGGTAAAACGGCTTGAAACGGCTGTGAGAGATAGAAAGAACAGAGCTGAGAAAAATGAAAAATTCAAACCGTCAAGGTCAGTGAAAAAGAATGGAGGACTCTGTCAGTACGATATGGGAAGCATAAAATCTGTGCGATCTGGAAACTTGATGAAAAGTGCAAAAGCTCTTGATTCAAGGATAGAAAAAGAGCGGGAACTGATGTACGAATTAAAGGAGAGCATTGCTAAAAAAGCAAAAGTACAAATAAATTCAGGCGGTTCTAAGAACAGATTTATAGTTAAGCTTTTTGATATTTCAAAATCATTCGGTGAAAAGCAGGTTCTGAGCAGGTTTTCTCTTTCTGTTGAGCGAGGTGAAAAGATCGCTCTGACCGGCCCTAACGGTTGCGGAAAATCAACACTATTAAAGATCATTGCCGGTGAAATTTCTCAGGATTCCGGTGAAATTTCAATCTCTCCATCAACAAAGACCGGCTATTTTGCTCAAGGAAGTGCTGAGCTTCCTCATGACAGAACGATCATTGATTTCCTTGCCGACGGCAATAGAGAAATTGAAAACAGGGCACGGCTTTTTCTTGGCTGTCTCAATATAAAAGGCGACACAGTGTTTAGAAAGATCGGCACACTCAGTGCAGGACAGATCAGCAAAGTCGAAATTGCTTCGTTCATGCTTGGAGAATATGACCTCATAATCCTTGATGAACCGATGTCTCACCTTGAAACCAACGCAAGAAACGCCCTTGAAGAAGCACTGCGTAATTTTGAAGGAGCTGCCATCGTTGTCACCCACGATAGAACATTCGCACAGAACTTTGCAGACAGAATTGTGCAGATGTGACCTCAACTTGACAAAATCTGATCACTTCAACCCAGCTCTGAATATATCGGGGCAAAAACAATATTTTCAACAAGCTGGTGCTGGGAGAAAGTTGAAGAAAGGACAAAACCCTTTTTGATTTCAGGGTGTTCTTCAAGAAAGAGATGCATGCTTTTCATCCTTCCTTTTGCTCCGCTTTTAACTTCAACTGGATAAATTGTACTGTTTCTGACAAAAACGAAATCTACTTCGGCCGTGCTGCTTTTCTTTGATCTGTTCCAGTAGTAAAGCTTGTGATTTTCCGATCCGCCTGCCGCAAGAAGCTCCTGCCCGACAAACTGTTCTGCGATGGCACCTTTATAGACATTGTTAAGATCTGTGGCAGTTATGCTTTCTTTGGGGTCAATTCCGCAGACAGACTGCATGAGCCCGATATCAAGAAACAGGGGCTTGAATATCTTTGAACTACTTTCGGCTCCAAGCGGAAGACCTGAGACGGAAGATGAGTGAATAAGATTTACAAGAAGTGCTTTTTCAAGGATGTTGAGGGATGTTTTTGTTACTTCAATTCTTCTGTCAGGGTCAAGACGGGTATATTTAATCTGAGATCCGACTTTTGAAGGAATAACACGCAGTATCTGTTCAATGCTTTCGATGTTCACTTTTGAATTATATTTTGCAAGTGATTGAATATATGAATGAATTATGTCATCGTGAACTTCTTTCACCGAGGCGGCAGACCCTGTTTCAATAAATCTTTTTACTGCTTCAGGCATTCCGCCGACAATAAAATAGAGTCGAAGCTGCTCGATCAATAAGTTGTGAAGAGTTTCCAAAACCGGTTCACTGCTGAATATTGACGGGATTCTCTGGGCGGCAATATCTTTTGAACAGGCGATTAAAAACTCTCTGAATGTCATCGGGCGCATCCATTCAAATGTCACTCTGCCGACAGGAAATGAAATATTGCTCATTGCAAATTCAAGAAGCGAACCAGCCGCAATTATGTGGAGCTCCGGCATCTCTTCATAAAAGTATCTTAAGCTCAGCAAAGCTCTTTCACATGCCTGAATTTCATCAAAAAAAAGAAGTGTTTCGCCTGGAATTATTCTGGAACCGGTATGAATTTCAAGTTCAATGAGAAGTTTTTTGGGATCAAGATCCTTTTCAAAAACAGCATTAAGAGATCTGTCCCTTTCAAAATCAAGCACCACAACATTTGAAAAGTGTTCAGAACCGAATTCTTTTACTGTATATGTTTTCCCAACCTGCCGTGCCCCTCTGATTATCAGCGGCTTTCTTGATGATGAATCTTTCCAAGCCATTAATTTCTTTGATATATTCCTTTTCATAAATCACCTCACTGTGAAGAGGTTTGTAATTTTACAAGGTTATTTTTACATATTTTTTGTAATTTCACAAGGTTATTTTTACACTTTTTTGTAATTTCGCAAGGTTTTTTGACAGAAGCTTTCGCCCGGCACAGTTTCAGATGTTGCGTTTTTCAGTTATTTGAGTACCTTAGCCAGGTAGTAACTTTTGCAGGACTGAAAGGTGGAAAAAAAATGACAAGCAACATGGCAAACAACATAAATCCGGTTATTGCGATAATCGGTCGTCCGAATGTAGGGAAAAGCACTCTGTTCAACAGAATACTCAGGAAGAACTTTGCAATAATCGACGACATGCCGGGTGTGACAAGAGACCTGAATTATCAGGACCTTACATATATCGACAAGCCCTTCACCATCATCGATACAGGCGGTTTTCACATTGATGAAGAAGGAATGGACGCAATAACGAAAGGGATAAAAGACCAGATAAATGAAGTGCTTGAAACTGTTGACGGAGTGATCCTGCTTTGTGACGCCGAGGCGGGACTTATTGAATCAGACAGGGAAATATACAATCTCATCAGAAAAAAAGGGATCCGTTCGTGGCTTGCAGTTTCCAAGATAGATTCGGAAAACAGGGAAATGCTTATCGGTGAATTTTATGAGACCGGTGCTGATATGGTCTATCCCGTTTCCGGAAAGACCGGTTACGGCGTGAACGACTTTCTTGACGAAATGACAAAAGATTTCTGGACTGAAAAAGAGATCGAAGAAAAGGCCCCGCCAAGGGAAAAAGAGATAAAGATCGCGATAATAGGCAGACCGAATGTAGGAAAATCGACACTTGTGAACTCAATTCTCGGTGAAGAGAAAATGCTTGTGAGCCCCATTCCCGGAACGACGATGGACCCGATCGATTCCTTCTGCACATACAAGGATAAAAAGCTGAAAATAATTGATACAGCCGGTGTCAGAAGAAAGAAAAAGATCGAAATGCTTATGGAAAAAGCGGCGATAGTGAGGGCTTTCAGGGCGATCGACAGAAGTGATGTTGTAATTTTCATGATGGACGCAAACGAACTTGCAACTGATCAGGATTTGAGAATTCTAGGGTTAGCCCACGAAAAAGGAAAGGCATCGATAGTTGTAATAAATAAATGGGATACAATGGAAAAAGAGACCGGAACATACGAAAAAATAGTTAAAGATCTCCGCGACAGGATAAAATTTACCCCTTACGCACCTGTCATTTCAATTGCAGCAATAAACGGAATGAGGGTTAATAAACTGCTTGACAAAGTTCTTGAAATTTATGACAACTACTTCAAATCAGTAGAAAAACCAGCTCTTGAAGAGTGGCTTCAGGTCTGCCTGAGAAGAAACCCGCCTCCATTGACCAGAAAAAATAAAATTATACATTTCAATTCGATTGAAATGGTTGAAGTGGCCCCTCCGACGGTTGTTATAAAAGTGAGTTCCCCTGAATCGGTCCATTTTTCGTATGACAGATATCTTCTCAACAGATTTTACGAGTCGTTTCCATATTATGAAGGTGTTCCTATAAAGCTTGTCTACAGAAGAGGTTTCAAGAAAATTGCTAAATAAGATCAGGAAGTTAAAACTTTTCTTAATTCAGCTTCTTAAAAAAAGCAGAACATTGCGGGTGCTCTGGGAGACCGGATACGGGTTTTATGTTGATGACGGGTTCACTTTTGCGGCAGCGATCAGTTTCTATTTTATGCTGAGCTTCATCCCGTTTCTAATACTTCTGGGAGCAACTACTGGATATGTAATTGATTATGTTCAGAATATTCAGAACCTCACAAATGAGGAAATGGCTGTATATATCATGAACTATCTGAATGCCGCAATCCCTTTTTTAAGTGAAAAATATGTTTCGGGGTTCATCAATATCGCAGAATACAAAACCAGTCTTACAACGATCGGTCTTATCTCTCTGGCTGTTTCAGCGACTCTTCTTTTTTCGACACTTCACTATTGTTTTTTCAAGATCTTCGGCGGGAAATCGGTCAATTTCATTTTAACCCGTCTTATGGGGATAGTTTTTCTTCTTACAATAACCATCCTGTTGTTTTTTCTGCACTATGTGACCACCATTTTCATTTCGGTAACCGGATTCATTACAACAAAATTTCCCTCTACCGCATGGATATTTGAAATTGTTTCAGACACCAGGATATATGGATTTGCCCTTTCAACAGTCATAATCATCTTTCTTTTCGGAATCCTCATATATTACTTCACATATGGAGTGAAAAGATCAAAAATGGCGATTCTTTACGGGGCGCTTCTTTTCAGTTTTCTCTGGAATGGTGCAAAACTCGTGTATAATTTCTATATTACTGAAATTTCTAACTTTTCTTTGTTTTACGGTTCAGCGACATGGATAATAACAAGCGTTCTGTGGGTTTATTACAGCGCTCTGATACTGCTTCTTTCAATGGAATTCATCAAAGCACTCATCAAGGTTTTCCCGTCACTGATCGACAAAGAAGTTCCTGCCAAAGTCAAGGTCTAGAAAATGAAAGAGAACTGATAATCCCGAAAATATTGAACAACATCTGGATAATAGGTTCCTTTTATTTGAAATAAATTGTCATATCGGTTAAGATAAACCGTTTTTAAAAGAGGTGTGTGTTGAAAAACAGGAACGATCAAATTGAAACAGTTTGCAAAAAGATAATTGAAGAACTGAACCCGCAACTGATCTATCTTTTCGGGTCTTACGCAAAACATAAGGAAAATGATGAAAGCGATATTGATGTCGCAGTGTTTTGTAAAGAAAAGATCGATCCGGTAAAACTGTTTAATTTGCAGCTTTCACTGGGTCAGCTTGTTAATAGAGATGTCGATCTTATTGATATGGCAGATATTGATATTCCGTTCAAAATAGAAATAATATCAGCTCATTATCCTCTTTTTGAGCTGAGCAGTGAATTAAGATATGAGTTTGAAATGAATACAATTTCGCAATATGGCAGATTCAATGAAGAACGGGAAATAATATTTGAAAAACGGCTGGGACTTTCCGGAGGTGAGTTATGGAAGTTGTTTTAGATAAGATCAGCTCGATCAAAAGGTGTGTCGAAAGAATTGTTGAAGAATATCAAGATGATGAAACCAGCATAATGAACATAACCAAGCAGGATTCCATAGTGCTGAATCTTCAGAGAGCGTGCGAACTTTCGATTGACATTGCCAATTACATAATTTCGCGGAATGGGCTTGAAGTGCCCAAAACAACAAGAGAATCTTTTGCAATTCTTGAAAGGCATGAAATAATTGACGGGACTTTGTCGGACAATCTTCAGAAAATGGTCGGCTTCAGAAATATTGCCGTTCACAACTATAAAAAACTTTCCCTTGAAATCCTTTCAGAAATTATCCGCAACAACCTTAATGATTTTGAGATCTATAGCGAAAAGATCATCGAATTAATGAAAGGCGGAAGGAATTAAGAGAGTTGCGGCCATTTTCCGGAGAGAAAATATATAAAGTTGTGGTAACCGCAATGGTCTGTTTTGTTAAAACAATTTTAGTAGGTGGTGTAGTGATGTGTAAAAAAACGATGACATTATTAACAATGCTTATTATGCTTAATGCTTGTGGTAATGATAAAAAAATGTCATATGGAAGTAGCTACGATATGTGTTATTTGCTCTTTTCAAACGAGATGATTAAAATAAGAATTAAAGACCTCGATAAATGGTTGATTGACAATGAATCTCCCTGTGATTGTAGTTATGGCAGTTACGATTAATTCAAAAGCAAAACCTTGCTTAAGTTCCTGAACTAAAACAACTTTTGTTCAATTTTCCGCTGACTAAATAATTTATATCAAATTTCTTGCAGTTTTAATCAGATTGCTGCATAATCTACCAGGCGTTAGAATTTTAAGTTGTAAATAGTTCGATTTTTGCTTATAAAGCGGAATGATCTTTAAAAAGACTTTTTTGAGGTGACCAATGACCAAAGAGACGGCAATTAAAATCTTTGAGCAGAAAAGAGTGCGTTCTGTCTGGAATGATGAAGATGGGAAATGGTATTTTTCAATTGTGGATGTTGTTGATGTATTGACCGAAAGCCCGAATGCGAGAAAGTATTGGAGTGTTTTGAAAACACGGCTTAAAAAAGAAAATGCTGAGTTGACTACAATTTGTAGTCAACTGAAAATGCAATCTCC
>JAGOEX010000052.1:0-2275 GCA_017997475.1 bacterium | reverse complement strand
AGTTTCCACAAAAGAAAATTACAAAGAAATTCCTGAACATAAGAAAAAAGCTCTGAACAACAGAAAAAAATAGTCCAGTTCGGATTTTCCAAAATGGAATAGATACAACATCTCAAAGTAAATTTGAATTAACAGCTTTTGGAAAAGTGGTCAAGGTCTGATCTGGTTGTAATCTTTATATTTGTTTTTTCACCTTCAACGATGAAAATGTCAATTTCTTTCATATATTTGAACACAACTCCACAATCGTCTGTGGCAGCAAATCCCGGATCTTTGAAAGCGGTTTCATAAGCCAGTTTTATAACTGAAAGAATAAATCCCTGAGGAGTCTGAACAAGTTTAAGTGACGATCTTTCAGGAATAGCTTTCATTTTTCCTGAATTGTCTGTTTCTATGACAGTGTCTGGAACGCTGAGAGCAACATTAACGGCAGAGTGTGTGTCAAGGGCCGTTATTACATTTGTTATGATCTTTTCAGAAACAAAAGGGCGCGCCGCATCGTGGATGAGTATTTTTGTATCCGGCTGATAGTCCTTAAAAAATTCAATGCCTGCAAAACTTGAACGGCTTCTGGTTTCTCCTCCCTGAATGACCGCTTTAACTTTTGAAAAACCACGCAACAGTTTTTGTGTGTATTCAATATAGTCCTGATGAATGACAACAACAATTTCATCTACCTGCGGATGATCGTCAAATGCCGCAACTGAGCGTTCAAGTATCGTTCTTTCCCCGATCTTTTCAAACTGTTTAGGCAGATTACCGCCGAATCTTGAACCGGTTCCTCCCGCAAGAATTGCCGCTGCAACTTTCAAATCGTTCTCCTTATTAAAAACAATTGCAGTAAAATTTAACCCGATTCCAAAAAAACTCAAACTTTATAGTTTTGAGGAAAATTTGTTTCATCCTGATATCTGAGTAAAATATTGCAGTCATTTTTTTTGGGAGAAAGATAATGAAAAATTTTCTTTGGGGATTTGCGGTATTATTTGCGGTTTTAAGTTTTGCTTCGTGTGACGGTTCAAAGGACAACAAGACAGGTTCCGCCGTATGCGGAGATTTTCTTGTTACGAATGATGAAAAATGTGACAACTACAACCTTGATAACAAAACATGTGAAAAGCTCGGTTTCGGTGCCGGAACACTTGAGTGTGCTGAAAACTGCCTTGAATTTGACACATCGGGTTGCGGAGCTTCGGTTTTCTGCGGAGACAACAAGATAGACGGCACTGATGTCTGTGACGGGACAGATCTTGGAGGAAAGGAATGTATAGATTTCGGTTTTGAGGACGGAACCTTGAAATGTATGTCAAACTGCTCCGGTTTTGACACATCGGGCTGCGGAAAATCAATGAATTGCGGAAACAGCAAGATAGATGTCGGCGAGCTTTGTGACGGCAGCGAACTTAATGGAAAGACATGCGAAGATGAAGGTTTTGAGCAGGGAGACCTGAAATGTTCAGATGATTGCAAATCTTTTGATAAATCTGAATGTTTCACACCGTGTACCCCGGAATGCGGTGACAGAGTTTGCGGACCCGATCCGGTCTGCGGCGAACCTTGCGGAGAATGCACAGGTGATTTTGAACTTTGCAGTGATGAAGGAAAATGTGAAAAGAACTGTGATCTTGATCCATTTACAGCTGATAGAAAAGTTGACATAAACCTCGAAACTGCCACGGTTTCAGGAGAAATAACCCTTAACGGCTCCACCCCGGCAAACAACACAAAAGAAGACAATTATACAGCAAGTAGAGGAAGTATCGGATTTATAAATAAACAGAACGGTGACGGATATTATGTTCCGGTGGGAAGCTCCGGCAAAGCGGCTTTTTCAGTCAAGCTTTTCAAAGGGACATACGATGTTGTCTTTAATCCCAACAATTCAGATTATCAGAATGTTTTTCCCGGCCTTAACATGAATCTCCAGAGCGAACTTGCTGTTGATAAGGACATGACAAAGAATTTTGATCTTGAAACGGTTACAGTCAGCGGAAAGATCACCATTAACGGCAAGACGATGTCAAACAACTCAATGCAGTATTATGAAAACGAAAGCAGGGGCTCCATCAGGTTTACAAATAACGACAGTGCCTCATCGTTATCTGTCAGCATCGGTTCAAGCGGAGAAGCGGCATACAGCTTCAAACTTTACAAGGGAACATATTCAGCGACATTTTCACCGAACAATGAAGATTATCAGAATTCAGTCCCGGGAATGAACATGATCCTTGGCGGAAATATTGAAATAAACTCTGATGTTACAAAGAATTTTAAT
>JAGOEX010000288.1 GCA_017997475.1 bacterium | reverse complement strand
TCATTCATTCATTCATTCATTCATTCATCACTCTTTCTTACAAAAATTTCGTTCTGGGGTCCCTCCTTAAAAATTAGTCGGGAAAACGGTTCATTTATTTTTGAAAAGATGTTTTTTTAACTAAACTTAAGGAGTTAGAGATGAAGAAAATATTGGTTTTTTTGACCGCAATGTTTATGTTTGCAGGTCTTTTTGGAGAGGAAATAAAAATTGATGAAAAGACTGCTGAAGACCTCAACAGACTTGCAGAAGCATATAGTTCTTTGGGAATTGAAATGGAAATGATTCTTGCAGATCCGGAAAAAATAAACAAAGATGAAGTTATGACTATTGACGAAGTAATTGAGACCATTGAAGGGATTAATCAGATTAAATCTCTGCCGGCTGATTGCGAAGGACCTTTGATGGTAGTGAAAATATATGAGCTAATATGGACTCCAAGCGGATATATATATGCATGGCTTGGCAAAATTTCCGCTTCTCTTGGTTCTTTGGGAGATTGGAGTGGTTCGATACATTGGCGGGTAACATCATCAGGACAGAGTAGTAACACTATAACGGTTTCCGGCCCTTCAGTTCAGTACAGCAGCAGTGCTTATTCCGGCTACATGTGGCTAAAAGCGAGATTTTTTGAAAACGGACTTGTTTATGTCCCGGGTATTGGTTATGTAATTATGCCTGTTAATTTTGGTCCAATTAAATGTTATGACCTTAGTGATTTATAAGATGTACAGGACTGTTTTAAAAGGGGCAGAAAATTCTGCCCTATAGATTTCAGGAGGTTTCCGGATGAACACTTTTTTTAGAATTGTTCTGATTTTTCTAATGTTTTTTCTGTTTTCCTGTGAAAAGGAAAAACTCGTCAGAGATGATGAGGCGGTTTCTGATGATGCAATTGAAAATGATGAAGATATGTCTGATGATGATCAGATTTTTGCCTGTGCTGATGAATGGGAGAAGACGGAACTGATCGAAGATGTGAGTATGATGTTTGATTTTGATATAAAGGTGGAGACCGGGAAGTGGAACTGGGAAAAAAAGGAAGAATTTGATGAACTTGTTTTTGAAGGAGATCCATCAAGAGTTCTCGGTGTCATGAATGACGGAAGCATTGTGATGACAGAAAATAATAATACTGTTGAAGGATATTCAATTCTTGCACTTCTGCACTCTGATGGAACAACCAGTCGGTATATTCTTGAAATTGACAAGGGAAAGAAAATCACTTTCGGCATCGGAACAATTGATGCGTTCAAACCATTCGTTTTCTGGCCGGGTTATTATTTTGATAAAGATCGGCAGGAAATCCTTATTTCTGTTACAATTATGACAAAACTCAAGTCTCCATACAGTGATGAATATTCAGCGAGACCCTTTATAATTAAAATTGATGCGTCAGGCGGTTTGTCATACATGTCATGGGAAAATGACGGAACAAGCATCTGTTCTAATATGACCCAGACTGATGACAAAATTGTCCTTTTCTGCTCGCACTGGATTCCTGATCCTGAAATATATGAAGAAACAGGCAGAATAAATGCTGAAATAAATGTAATAAACGGAAACACCGTTTACAGAAAAATGATGAAGTCTGAATATATTGCATTGACAAAAAACAGTGCAGTCAGTAAAAATGGGGAGATATATTCATTTTATAAAGAAAGCACATTTACTGAAACTGAGGCGATAGATGTTGGTTTTATCTACAGTTTTGATGAAAAAGACCTCTGCCTTAAAACGGAAGGACCTGAGAATTATTTTGATGAACTGGCTTTTGACGGTTCCCCATACGAAGGATATAATATGATGTATCCTTTTAGTTTTCTTAAAAAAGGAGAATATTCCATTGTCGGGGGCGTCAGAACGAAACTTGAACACCTTGATTATGAACAGATCCAAAGCTTTAATCCGTCATTATATGTTGACCATTCTGACAATGACACAATTTTTTCTTTCGGAATAAAAGATCCGAGATTTGAGGTTGGAGAAGTTTCGGGAAATCACCCTGTTGCCGAACCAGCCATTTTCAGTAAAGAAAACAGCAATTTATTGTTTGTGTCATTGATATCGACTTTTGATATGGAAGATGAAGGTCAGGACTGGCTAACTCCTGAACTTCTTGAAAAAACTGATTTTCTTTACCGGCCTTCAATTGCCGCAGTTGATATTGAGAAAAAAGAGGCATATGTCAGGAATTTCTTTATGGGAGATCTTGTCGGCTTTTTTGGAGAGGCGTTTTCATTTGAAGAGTATATTTATTTTGTAGTAAATTATGGTCAGGGGCGGACTCTGTACCGGATGCCCGAAACATGGCTTATAAATGAAAATGCAAGAGCGAAAGAGAGCCGCTTCTTTATTGAAGATATTGCAAAATTGCGGGAAGCTGTATTGAAAGAGCTCAAACCGTTTGAAACGGTTTCTTCAGGGAAAAAGCACACATGTGCAGTGGATGAAGAAAAAAGGGTGATCTGCTGGGGAGATAATTCAGAAAATCAGCTTGGAAATCAGATTGGGCTCAAAAGGTCTTATCCTGACCTTATATTTATGGACGGAATTCTTAAGGATAAAACAGTTGAAATTATGAAAACAGGATCTGCCCATGCATGTGTTGTTGCGGATGATAAAAGAATTTACTGTTGGGGCAGTAACGATAACGGAAAACTTGGAAAAGGTGGTGGTATAGAAAGTTTTTATCCTGTATCAGTAAAATATGATGGAGCTTTGAAAGATAAGAAAATTGCAGATGTTGCTCCCGGAACAGTTCATACCTGTGCAATAGATGTTGCCGGAAAAGCCTACTGCTGGGGCAGAAACACTCTTGGCAGTGTTGGAACTGAAACGGATCTTCAGTTTGTTTATGAACCTGTTTCTGTTGACATGACTGGAGTTTTAAAAGATAGAAAAATTATAGAAATATCAAGCGGTTCTGCGCATACATGTGCAGTTGCAGATGATGGCGGGGTTTACTGCTGGGGATCAAATGGCAGAGGACAGCTTGGAGATGGAAACGGAGGAAATGAAGGAAGTTTAACGGAGCTTGGAGATTTTAGCATTGTTCCTGTTAAATCTG
>JAGOEX010000287.1 GCA_017997475.1 bacterium | reverse complement strand
TTCATGAGCATGGCGGTCTCAACAGTTCCTTTCAAAATGAGATGAACTTTCCCTTCAACTGCATAATCAACTGCACGGGTACAGCACATTTCAGCATCAAAACAGTCAACCACCTCGACTTTGTTTTCAAGAACTGTCCCCTTCCAGAGTTTTTCTATTTTTTCTTTCGGACCGAAAAGCACCGGCTCTCCAAGATTTTCCGCAACTATGTCTGCCGCCGCTTCTATTGCAATATCCTTGTCTGCTCCCACAACTGCAACTTTCTGTTTTTTCTGATTTTTCTTAACTTCTGAAATAATTTCATCAAAAGATTTGAACATGATCCGCTCCTGAAAATTATAATTTATAAAAAATTAGAAAACTATGCCCAGATATACATTAAGATAATGAAAAAGCCCTGCGTCAACAACTTCACCTTCAGAATCTTCCACTTCAAGACCGCTGAAAGGAACTCCGAGCTGATACCTGACTCCGCCTCTAAGACCGCTTTTATTCGCATAATCAATTGAAACGAATGGCTCTATCGCACTTGGAAGACCTTTTCCACCGAATGAATTCTCTTCCTTCAGAGCCATCGAATAAGTAGCACCGAGGTCAACCTTCAATTCATCAAGAATGTAGTATGTACCGTAAAGACTTGCATAGTATCCCGCAGTGAATCTTCCGATGAACTGGTTCCAGAGTGTTGAATTAAAATCATAATCCTTGTTGAATCTGTAGTTCTGAACTTTGGCATCAGTATTTACAGAACTGCTGTTGACCGATCTTCCCGGAGTGCTCCATGAATCTGCCTGCACATTTTCAGCATCATCAGGAGAAGCAAGACCTGTGAGAAGTGACAGATGGAACTTTTTCGGCACAGCCCTGTATTCCATCTCAATCGCTACACCGACCATTTCCGCTTTAACATCCTTTTCGGTTCCGTCATCAAGGAGCATCTTTCCGATACTTCCGGTAAGGAATGCGAGTTCCGTCTTGAAAGAAAAATTCCGGTGGTGAAGATTAAACCAGCCGTCAATTTTCCAGAGTTTTGCGTCCTGTTTTGTGAATGCATAAGATTTGTCACTATCGGAATATCTGTCGTTTAAAGGTTCCACAGTTCCGGTATCTGCTTTCCATTCACCGGAACCCTTGTTCTTCCATGAGAACATGACCATTGCACCGAATTCGACAACTGTCTGCTCATTCAGAAGCTTGTTTTCAAGAAGTGCCGGGTCATCTTCGCTCATTGTGAACATTGCACTGACATTGTATCCGTCGTCTTTCTGTGATGAATCAATGAAATAATCCTGATATTTGTCAAGAAGTCCCGTTGATGCAATATCGAAAGCGGGAATTATTTTGAATCCCGCTACCGGAATGGTGAGCTGGATCCTGTCAAGATAGTTCCCTGTCGACTGGTGGTTAATTCTGTTCCCGTCATTGTAAAGTATACCCAGACCCCAGTGGAAAGGCATACGACCCGCCTTAAGCTCACCGATCGGAGTATCAACTGTTCCCCAAAGCCCTTCAAAAACTATGTCCGCTGAAGTGCTCAGCTGCGCATCTCTTAAAAGTCCGTTGCCTTTGGTGTCGGCTTCAAAATTGTCTGCACCCAGAGCTGTGTTTCCGAAAATCGACATTTTTGTATGAATTTCAAGTGTCTCTGCAACATTTATAACCGGCTCAAGATGGAGCTTCATCCATGCCCAGCTTAAAATATCCTCTCTTGAAGGATCCTTCAATTCATACTGATCGGTGCTATCATTATAGGTTGTGTCTCTGATAGTGCTCTTACTCATAAGATACGGGTTGTTGCCGTTAAGCGCCATGTTGTATGTAAACTTGTTCGCAAACGAAAAATATCCGTAAAGTTCGAAATATTTTGCCGGCTTACCGTCTGTGACTTTCATCGCAGGGGTGCTCTTTTCCTCAACAGCCGGACTGTCAACAAGCTCGGGTGTTATTTTTTCAGCGTTTTCCTCTTCAGCAGGTTTCGGATCTTCAGCAGGAATTACTTCTTCAGCAGGGCTCACCTCTTCAGCAGGCGCCGGTTCTTCAGCAGGTGCGGGTTCTTCAGCTTGCGCAGAATCCCCGGAAGACTCCTCAGATGGCTCAACAGCCGCCTCTTCGGGAACTGTATCCTGAGGAAAAAGATTTAAAAAGGAAAACAGGACTAAAGAAACAAGAATTATTCTTGACATTTATCCCCCTGGATTTATTTGGTTATTTCGTTAATTGAAACTATCTTGAACCCTTTTTCGCCAAGTATTTCTTCTGTAGCAGGCATATCCCAGCTCTTTATAGCTATGAATGCACTGTTCCTTACTGCAGAAAGAGTGTACATATAATCAATATTGATGTCGTTATCACTCAAAAGTTTTGCGATCTTCATCAATTCTCCCGGTTTGTCAGGAAGCGAAATTACAATTATTTTAACTACATTGTATGAAACATCTATCTTTTCCAGAATGCCCTTTGTCTTCTGTGTGTCGCTGACAACCAGACGAAGCTCTCCGAAAGCAGCGGTTTCGTTGATGGTAAGACCAAGAATATTTATGTTGCCGTTACTTATTGATTCAAGTATTTTGCTCAAAACTCCCGGTTCATTTCTCAAAAGGACTGAAATCTGTTCAACTCTCATTTACCCCTCCGAATAAATTTATGCCGGTCGGTAACATAGCACTTAAAAGTATGTATTGTCAAAATTTTAGAAAAAATTGTGATCAGCAGGTTGTTCCGTCTTCGCAATACTTAGGAAAACCTATCTCTTTTTTTATAGCTGCAGAGAGTTCTTTCGCAGTTTTCGATCCTGTAAATCTGTCAACTTCTATTCCCTGATAAGTTATCAGAATTGTTGGAACTACTGCGATTCTATAGTAGTCTGCGGTCTGTATGTCCTCTGTAACATCGATCGATTCAAAAACGGCGTCTCCTTCGAGTTCACTGCGAACTTTTTCAACTTCCTTTTTAATCCCTTCGCAAGCTCCGCAATGAGGAGAAGAAAAAGAAATAACCTTAACTCCGTCAGGAAAGTCACCGGCTCCATTTATCCCGGCATTATCATCTCTGCTCAGAGACAGATTAAGCAAAAC
>JAGOEX010000051.1:11888-14265 GCA_017997475.1 bacterium | reverse complement strand
AAGGGCTGCTTTAATGAGGGAAGAATATCTCTCAAACAGTGAACTTAATTCAATGAAAGATCTTGATGGAGATGACTTTGAAACAATATGAAATATGGCTTATCAATCTTGATCCGGCAATCGGGGCGGAAATAAAGAAAACAAGACCTTGCGTTGTCATAAACAATAATGACATCGGTCTTTTGCCACTTAAAATAGTTGCTCCCCTTACCGACCACAAACCCCATTATGACAAGAATCCGTGGATGCTGACTGTGAACCCCGACAAATTCAACAATCTTGAAAAAAAATCTGTCATTGATCTTTTTCAGCTTCGATCAATATCCGAAATAAGATTCATCAGAAAACTCGGTGAACTCAACCCGAAGATCGCACCATCCATCCCCAAAATCCTCGAAATGATCTTTGAACCGGAAATGTGAACTTGCAAACTTTCCCGCACCATCCAGATCAGAGATCAGATAAAAGAGAAAGTTAAGAGTTTTGTTTTCTGAAACTTGACAAATCCGCACAAAGTTATAACATCTAATTGCGTGCGGATATACTATTTATTTTTGTGGCTAATCCGCACAAACTTATGCTCACTAATTGTGTGCGGATTAGGAGGTATGCCGTGTTTATAGGAAGAAAACGGGAACTTAGATTGCTTGAAGAATCGTATGCTTTGGATAGAGGATCAATAATTGTAATGTATGGAAGAAGGCGAATAGGAAAAAGCACACTGATTCAAGAGTTTATAAAAAACAAAGAACACACATTTTATTTTGAGGGTATTGAATCAGGGAATACAAAAGCTCAGATACTCCATTTTACATCTGCTTTAAGAAAAATGGTAAACGATCCTGTCCTTGACAGTGTGATGTTTTCGAATTGGGATCAAGTTTTCACATATTTTACCGACAGAGTTGTAAATTCACTTCCTGAAAAAAAGCTCATACTTGTTCTTGATGAAATCCAGTGGCTTGCGGCAGGCAGGAAAACATTGATCGCAATGATAAAATATTACTGGGATAATTTCTGGAAAGGAAAAAATATTAAGCTGATACTTTGCGGTTCTATAGCTTCTTTTATGGTTGAAAATATCATAAAATCTAATGCACTTTATGGCAGAATTGATCTTGAAATCCTTCTAAAAGGACTCAAACCATCTGAATCCTTGAGCTTTTTCTCAGAAAGAAAAAGCAAGGACGAAATTCTGAAATATTTGCTTGTAATGGGAAGTGTCCCCAAATACCTCGAATTTATTAACCAGAAAAAATCATTCAATAAAAATATAAATGACTTGTTTTTCTCAAAAACCGGCAGAATGAACAACGAAATTGAAAAGATATTCTACAGCCAGTTTAGAGAATCATCTGTCTATAGAAACATTGTTAATTTATTGCAGAAAAGTGTTTTGGGACTTTATGAAATAAGTAAGTTGCTGAATATGCAGTCCGGAGGCGGTTTGAAAAGATATCTGGAAAATCTGGAAAATGCTGAAATCATAGTTTCATTTATTCCTTACAATAAAAAGTCCGGGACAAAAATCAAAAAATATGCCCTGTCGGATGAATATCTTCGCTTTTACTTTAAATATATTGAGCCGAATAAAGAGATCATATCTCAAAGCGATTCAGAAATTCTTTTTGAGACACTCACAAAAAACAGTTTTGAAAAATGGATGGGAATTCAGTTTGAAAGATTCTGCCTGAAAAACAAAAATCTTCTGGCTGAAAAAATGGGATTTAAGAATCAAGTGCTTATTGCTGCTCCGTTTTATGAAAAAGGTGATACCTCTTTTCAAATAGACCTTCTCTTCGTAAGGTCTGATAATGTCATTACAATTTGTGAAATAAAATATTGGAACAGCGAAGTCGGAACAAATATTATTTCAGAAATGAAACGGAAAACTGAGCTCCTTAAAAACACAAAAGGATACTCAATCGAAACAGCACTCATTACAACATTCGGTGCAGATAAATCTTTAAAAGAAACAAATTATTTCGATCATATTCTGACAATGGACGATATTTTTTCCTGAAACCTGCCCCGCACCATTCAGATTAGAGATCAGATAAAAGAGAAAGTTAAGGAGTTTGTAGATTAAATCCTCGAAATGATCTTTGAACCGGAAATGTGAAATGATATTAAATTCTTATCACTCCAAAAACATATAAGTTACGCAGTCATACACAATGACTTTATAATTTCTTCCTCTGTTTTTAAGGAGACAAACCCCTTCTTTTGTGCAGCTGCCACAATCAGTTTTGAGATTGTGTTTTTTGTAACAGCCGAGAGCATAAAAAAGAGGTCTTTTGAAATTTTGCGATATTTCAAGAACCGGTATTCCTGATGATAAAAGCGAAACGGAGCTGTCTTCGATCCATTTAAAAAC
>JAGOEX010000051.1:0-11788 GCA_017997475.1 bacterium | reverse complement strand
ATCGGCAGTTTTAAGATGTTTCTGCATGATCGCATTTATATCTGATTCCTTTTTTGCCTCTTCTACTACGATTTTCTCTTCAATAGCTGCAGTTATTCCGTGCTTCATCTTTCCAGAAATCTTAATTGAATCATCATTTATTACCGCATCAACATCGGTTTTCACAAAATATTGCGGCAAAGCAAGATCATTGATGTTCTTCATATCAAGGTTGCGGTGACTTATCTGAAATATCAAAGTCCCCGCCTTTGGGACAGTTTCTGAAAAAACCTCTGCAATATTTCCGGATTCAAGCCATTTTGTATCTTGGGCTGAAACGGTTTTTATCTGACTTACGCTGAATTTATGCGGTTCAATATCCCCTTCCCTTTCAAAAAACATCAATCCATCCTTAATTGAAAGATCATGTCTGAGATTAATGAAAAAACTCTCTTTTGCCGTCTTTTCAACATAACCAAGCTCAATACCCTTGTGGGAAGCGTAACTGCTGCATATCAGCTCATCTCCGCTTGTTGAAGCAAAAAAACTGTTTGTCGTGAACCGTTCAAAAATGAGGGCAAGATTCTGTTTTAATTCCGCAATTTCATTTTCATCAGCTCCATCAAGGATCGCTCTGTAAAGCTTTGAAGCATAAAAAGAATATTCCGGCGGCTTCATCCGCCCTTCGATCTTAACGCTGTCAATTCCAATATCGGCATATTTTCTCACCGACTCGTATAGAGCAAGATCGCGGCACGAAAAATGAAATTTTGAAGAACCGTTATCTTCAGTGTAATAATCGCGACAGAGCTGAATACATTCCCCTTTATTTGCACTTCTATTTGCAATGAAACCGGATGCCAGACACTTCCCCGAAAATGAATAACAGAGTGCACCGTGAATGAAAACTTCCAACTCCATGTCCGGACAGTTCTTTCTTATCACCGTCAGTTCATTAAAAGTCAGTTCCCTTGACAGAACAACTCTGCTGATCCCGAGTTTCTGAAGAAATTTCACCCCTTCAGTGTTATGCACCGACATCTGAGTTGAAGCATGCAGAGGAATGTCGGGAAAATACTTTTTTACGATCTGTATCATCCCGATATCCTGAATGATTATCGCATCGGGCTCAAAAAATGAAAGATTCAGAAGATATTTAAAAAGATCATCAAGCTCCTCTTCACGGATCACAGTATTTACCGCAATAAATATCTTTTTATTTAAAAGAAGTGCCTGTTTTTTAAGCCGCCTTAAGTGGTCAAAAGTAAAATTTGTCGCAAATTTACGGGCTGAAAAATCGCTCAAACCCAGATATACAGCATCGGCACCGCCTTGAAAAGCATATACGGCTGAAGCCAGAGAACCGGCAGGAGCAAGAATTTCGGGATTGTTATTTGTCAAGAGATCACCTTATGAACGAACAGCCGCATCCGACTTCTTCTTCATCAATTAATTCTTCATCGTCACTCACTGTCTCGGTATCGGTCGTTGTGTTCTCATCAATTGGCTGATTGTTGTCAACTGTCTCATTTTCATCAGAATTTTCTATTGATTCATCGGGCGTTACAGTTTCATCAGGAACTTCAGTTTCTGTCATATCTTCGTTTGGATCACCCCATTTATACATGGCTTTCGCAGAAGAAGCAATATAGACATGGTTACTGTCAAGAACCGATATCGGACCGAGTTTTCCTGCACCTATCACAAGCCGCTCCCACCAGGTCTGACCGCCGTCAGTTGTGTCAATTGTGCAGGGCTTGAAATTAAAGCCGGAACCGCAGAAACCTGCTATCCAGATCTCATCCACCGCACCACCGTCCATATCCATAACACTTTCCATCGAGAAAGTTCCTGAAGGCACAGTTATGTCAAAACTGTTACTTTTCCCTGTAAATGTCGCAAAATTGTCATCGCTCCAGACAATCGGTTTCTGTCCGGTTGAAGAGTCATTTTTTGCATCATCATCATAAAATTGAAGAAAAATACGGCCGCTTGATGTTTCTATTACATCTTCAGGGAACATTTCAAGGTTCTGCGTAATCGGAGTCCATGTGCTTCCTCCGTCAGTTGTCCGAAATATTGCTCCTTTTGCCAGCACATCGTATTCAGTTCCGCCTTCCGTGCCCATCTCCTCTTTTACAACTCCGCCAGCCGCAATTCCATTCATTGTGTCTGAGAATTTAACGACACTTATTTCCATTTCAGTATCACTACTTACAACGATGTTCTCAAATGTCTTGCCAAGATCTGTACTTTTCTTTATTTTTCCGTTCTTAAGTCCGAGCCATACATTGTTTCCTATCACTGAAAGTGCTTCGCTATATGATGAGGCCTGATCGTCAGCATTCTTTGTGTCAAAAATAGTAACAGGAATAAAGTTCGCCATATCCTCGCTTACAATAAAAGAAGAAAGCGAATTAAAACCCTGAAATTCCATATAGACTCCGACAAGCTTGCCATCTGGAAGAACTCTCGCCGGCATTACGAACTTCATTCCGCCGACAAGATTCGGAGAGCAGTCATTCCAGGTCAGACCGTCAGTCATAACAAAACAATAAGGCGAAGTGCCTGAGCTCCCTTCAGCCGTACCCATTGCGTATCCCCTCGTTTTTGTTCCGACATGGATGAATGCACCGCTTGCAGTTACAAATTCAGATTGACGCTGATTTATCCACATGTTATCAGCATTGATCTGAAAAAAAACACTCAAAACAAGAAATAAAAGCACCTTCCTCATACTGCCTCCCGAAAGATCATAAAAAATGTTTTGCGCCGGAATTCATAAGAAATTCAGTTACTTTTCTAAGCTCCTGATGGTCGTCAAGTGATGCCGAAAGAATAACATCATCTGTTGCGACAACAAGTTCGTGTGTTTTGTTGAACACAAATATCGTTCTGTCAGTGAGATTAAAGGCAAGAGAATTTTTAGAATCAATGAACTGTGCTTTGCCTCTTGAGGAGTTACCGTTAATATCTTTGGGCATAAGCTCGTAATATGCAAGCCAGCTTCCGACATCGTTCCATCCGAAATCTCCGGGCACAGTAAAAACCGGTTTTACGGTCTTTTCCATTATTGCATAGTCAAATGAAATTGAGCGGATAGTTCCGTACAGCCCGCTGTCGATATTTTGGAAATCACTGATATTGAGAACACTTTCATAAATATCGGGTGTGAGTTCTTTAAATTGATCCGTCATCGACTTGAGAGTGAAAAGGAATATTCCTGCATTCCAGAGATATTCACCTGAATTTACGAACATCTCAGCTTTTGCAATATCAGGCTTCTCTTCAAAAGATCTGACCGAACAAACCCCCTCTGCGATCCCGTCACCTTTTCTTATGTATCCGAATCCTGTTTCAGGATATGCAGGTGTTATCCCTATCGTTCCTATTGAATCTCTGTTATTTTCAAGATATTTCACCCCTTTTTCAACACATTTTCTGAACTCATCCGCATCGGCAATATGGTGGTCTGCCGGAAGAACAAGGACAGCAACATCTTCATTGATTCGCGACCTTATGAACTCAAGTGCAAGCATTATGCAGGGGGCTGTATTTCTTCCTGATGGCTCATAAATAACTTTTGCAAAGCTGTATTTTTGAATGTCAGGATCTATTGAGTGTTTCTGCTTTATTGATGAAACAACTGTAATATCACTGCACAAAGGAAGTATCCTTTCAATTGTTTCGCTCATAAGTGTTTTTTCAGAAAACAGCGTCAATGACTGTTTGGCTTTCGATTCCCGTGACAATGGCCAGAACCTCTTTCCGCTTCCTCCCGCCATGATGACAGTTACAAGTTTCATCAGTTCCTCCCGTAAATATCTTCAATTCTGATTATATCATCTTCTCCAAGATAATCTCCAAGCTGCACTTCAATGATGTGCATTCCGTTCTCACCGCCTTCCGCCCTGTGTATTTCACCGACTTCTATCCTGAAAACACTACCCTTGACAGCAGAGTGTACCGTTTCTCCCACTGTAACAAAACCGCTCCCGTCAACTACTGTCCAGATCTCGGCTCTGTGTTTATGCTTCTGCATGCTGAGCTTCCCTTTCGGAGAGACATAAATATGCTTCACCTGATAACCTTCACCCTGTTCAAGTGATATCCAGAAACCCCAAGGCCTTATATCACTTTTATGAATCAGCGGTGCTATCTTTTCTGATATCTGAGGCAGTCTCTGAACAGCCATATATGTATTTGCAAGTGCAAATCCTTCCATGCTGCCTGTATCGAAAACAACGCTGTCTTCATCAATAACAAGTCCGAGAACTTTCTGCTGTTTGAGAAGTTCGATGATCGCATCGGTAAGCTGAATCTCTCCACCCTTTCCCGGTTTTGTGTTTTTAAGGATGTTTACAATATCCGGGCTGAAAATATATCTTCCTACAAGAGCAAGATCAGATTCCGTTTCACCTTGTAACGGTTTTTCGAAAAGCTTGCCTATTTCAACAACATTCTCATCGTCTGTGGGCTTGACTTCAGCAACACCGTACAGACCTTTCATTTTTTGCGGAACCTTCATCAGGGCAATGACTGAAAGACCAGTCTTCTCATAAAGCTCCACCATCTTTTTCATTGAAGAAACCCCTTTCCTGGGGATAATGAGCATGTCAGGAAGAAGAACAGCAAACGGCTCATCTTTTATCGAATATGCCCCTTTAAGTACGGCATGTCCCAATCCAAGCGGATCTTTCTGCCTGACAGAAAATACATCTATCATCGAATCAAGCTCATCCACCTTGCTTTTGATTTCGTCATTGAGCTTTGAAACAGAGAACTTAGGATTAAGCCGGTCAAAATGGTCGAGAATCGCTTCTTTGCCGCTTCCAGAAACAAAAACTATTGCAGATATGCCTGCAGAAACAGCTTCCTCTACAATGTACTGAATGACAGGTTTGTCAAGTACCGGAAAAAGCTCCTTGGGTATCGCCTTTGACGCAGGAAGAAACCGGGTTGCAAGGCCGGCCGCCGGAATTATCGAATATTTCATATCATTCTCCTTTAATAAAAACAAGCCATATTACTCTACCGGAAGCTTGAATTCAAGTCCGTCATACACTCTGTCTTCAAAAATATAGGTATATACCGCATAATTGCTCATCACTTTCTTAACATAGTTCCTTGTCTGGAAAATGGGGATATCTTCAATAAATTCATCAATTTCCATATCAGGCGATTTTTCCATCCACTTCATGATCCTGCCTGGACCGGCATTGTAGGATGCGGCGGCAAGAGGGATAGATCCATTGAATTTTATAAGCAGATCTGAAAGGAATCTCACACCGAATCTCACATTGGTAAGCGGTTTTTTCAATACTTCCGGATTTATCTTTCCATAATCCTCTCTGTTTGCAAGAAGCTGAGCAGTCGTAGGAAGTATCTGGAGAAGTCCAATTGCATAACTTGCTGACACAGCCCCTGTGTTGAAAAGACTTTCCTGCCTTGCAATAGAGAACACGAACATCGGGGAAACACCGTAAAAATCACAGTGGGACAATATCTCCTCTTCAAATGCTATTGTGTACTGAAGTTTAAAATATTCTTTTGATGTTCCTGAAAAATTGCTGATAGACTTGATAAGATTAGCTGCCAGAGCGTGGTCATCTACAGTTTTTGCAATGTAACTTGCAGTAAGCCGGTCAATCTCATCTCCTTTTTCATTAATAACTTTTGAAACTGCATTGAGCATTTTTTTTATGACAGCTCTCTCTCCTGTCACCATTGCCGCAGTAAGCCAACCGGTTTCAGGCATCATCTTTTCCTCTCTGAACCTGAACTGTTCAAAACTGCTGTTCTGTTCATTTGCGTTTTCCATGCAGGTAAGCCCGTTTTCCCTTATCCTTGAAGCGGCCATTGAACCGTAAAAAGAGGCAGGGAACTTAGCACTGAGTGAACATAGAAGTGAAATAGATGCCACCGTATCTCCAAGGCGGGCTGTAACTCTTGCGAGCCAGTATGAAGCCCTCTGGTGATCGTAACTCATAACAGGCGACCCATCTAAAATATTGTTAAGAAGAACTTTTGCAGTAATAAAATCCTTCTGCCTGTAATTTATCCAGAAAAGGAGAAATTCCACCATATTCCGTCTTCCTGATCCGGGATGGTTTTTGAGATAGAGCGAATAAAGTTCTTCAGCTTTGTCCCAGTATTGTGCAAGCCGTGACATATCAGCCGCCATATAAAGAAAACCTGCGGCACTTTCCTCATCTTTTGAGATAAAGTATTCGTAACCTTTGAGATAAAGCTCTATTGATTTGTCGTTATCACCCAGAGCCGCTTCAGAATAACCGTATTCATGAAAAAATTTATATATATCTCCATCTGAAAGTAATTCATTTGACAAGTATTCTTCAAGTTTTCCGTAAACAGCTCTTGCTTTGTCATGCTCCCTTTTTTTTGTATGCGACATAGCGCGGTACAAATGTGCTCTCCATGTGTAACTGTTACTGTATTTTTTTGACGGGAACCATTTTGATGCAAGACTTATCGCCTGATTATACCTAACTTTGCGGTAATTGAACTCCAGATTCCATATTCTGAACTCATTATAGCTGTCACCTTTGAGCTTTGTCGCATATTTTTCGACATCCTTGGATATCGAATCATAAAAACTTTCAGGGAAACTGACCTTGAGAGATCTTAAATATTCAAGTGCCTCGCCCGGATCTTTTTTGAGCATGGAGTTAATGTAATATGATGTAAGTTCAGCATTCCTTCCCTGAATATAATCATCCATAAAGGCCTTAATATTTCCGGTTGCATACAACTTTTTAAGATAGATGTTATAAAGCCCTTTTGAAAGTTCTTCCGGAAGATAACCCATATATATCTTGAGTTTTTCTATCGGAATATCTTTCCATTTTCCTGTAAGATAAAGATAAATTCCCGAATATCTGTGCTCATCCGGCAAAAGGTCAAGATAACCCTCTATGCTTTCAGAAGAAGCGTTTCTGTCATTTATCTCTTTGAGAAAAAGTATCTTGCAGCTTAAAACATCGCCCGCCTTACAGAAACCGATTCTCTCTTCATCTGTAAACTGCTGCAAATATAAGATCTTTTTATTGATATGATCTTCAATGTTCCCGCCTTCAAAATCAAACTGCAGAGCAGATACAGTCAGAAAAAATGTTACAATTATCTGAGATGTGATCATTCTTCTTTTATCAGCCCGATAGATGAGTTGGTCTGTCTTGCAAGGACCGTTGCAAGCTGCCAGAGGAGCTTTACACCCAGAGCGGGATTATCATTCATCATCTGTATAAAGACCGATCTTTTTATTACAAGAAATGATGACGGTTTATCCACAAAGAGATTAAACTGCGGCTTTTCTTCAGTTAAAAATGCCACTTCACCTATATGGTCGCCTTCATAAAAAGTTTTAAGATGTTTTGAACCTCTCAGTGAAGAGACTTTTCCTTCAAGAATAATGAAAAGCTCTCTGTCGGGGCTTTCTATTCTTGATATTACATCATAACGGTTATATGTTCTTATCTCAACCCGTTCCATCACTGTGAGCAGTTCTTTAAAATCAAGATTTCTGAAAAGGTCAATATTTCTCACTATATCGAACTTCTTGATAAGTTCCTTTGTTCCGGTCACTTCCTCTTCATCCATGCTGAAGGCACTGACAAGAACCATTGACACATTGTCAGAAGCACCATTTTCATAAGCTATATCAAGCAGTTGACCTGCCGCATCCGACAGAAACGAAGATTCTTTTTCAATGTCGTGCTCTCTTGACATAAGCAGTTTTTCGGCATTTTCCCTCTCATTGCCGTAAGCATTGTAGAGTCCGTCAGAACAAAGCAGATATCTGTCAAACGGAACTATTGTAAAAGTGAGTTTCTCCGGTTCGACATATTCCTGTATGCCCACTGCCTTGGTAAGTATTCCTGCAAATCTTTCATCAAAACCTTCACCTGCGTCACCGTACTGCCTTTTATAATCATTTGAAACAGTGTGATCTGTTGAAAGCTGTGTTATTTCATCACCTCTTATCATGTAAAGCCGTGAATCACCGGCATGTACCATAAAGCCGGCATTATCGATCGCAAGAAAAATAGTGAGAGTTGTTCCCATTTTACCCTGAAGATTTCTCTTTTCAGCTTCCCGGAAAACCTTCATGTTCGCAAAACGGAGAGCGTCTGCAAGCATATTCAGCACCTGGATTTTATTTTCACTGCTTCCGTTCATTTCAAAAGCACTTATCAATGCATGATTTTCCTTAATGAAATATTCCACCGCCTCAACCGCTTTTTGTGAAGCGACTTCTCCGCACTGTTCCCCGCCCATTCCGTCTGCAACGGCAAAAAGACCTTTTCCCGGAACATTTAAGACCGCATCTTCGTTATTCTTTCTCTTTTTACCTGTATCAGTCAGACTGAATGACAGAAATTTCATTTCCACCCCTGAAAATTGAATACCTGAAATAATATGAAATTAAGGTGTCAAAGTCAATTTTGAAATTATTTTAGAACTATTTCATAATCATCCATATAAACAGAAATCCCTGTTGTGGCACCTCCATCGGTGTAAACTCTTGCACCGACTTTTACATAGGCGGCGGTTGCTGGCGATGTGGCGTCACCGGAAACCTTAGTCCAGTTATCATTATTTACGCTGTATCCTCCGTAATATACACTCCCTGTTTCAACTTTTCCTGAGGTGTACCACCTCATCATAATTCTACCTTTGGCAGCATACGACGCCTTGTCGAGAAACCATGCGGAAATAGTATATTGTGTTGACGGAGCTATCTCTATAAAATCGCTCAAGATCTCAACATTAGCATTATCAGTGCTGGTTCTCGTTAGTTTTACAGAATAAATACCGCTTTGTTTTTCAGTGCTTTCCTGACTGACAGCAAGTCCTGAACGAGCCACCCATCCTGTTGCCACAGACACAGAGTCCCAGTTTTCAAAACCTCCGTTAGGAACCACCAGAACTGGACTTTGACAAATATGTGTTAATTCGCTGCACTGGAGCTCAGGTGGGGTAACACAATCTGCATCTGTGTCACATCTCCCTGATTTTGCTCCGCATGCTCCGAATTCAGGTTTGCACTCCATCCATTCATCACTGCAGGTTACATCGGCACATGGATCTCCGTTCTCGCAAAGATGTGTTGCTGTGTTACAGACTTTATCAGTTCCCGGACAGTCAACTTTTGCCGCACAGAAACCTATTAACGGATCACAGTTTCCCGTATCGGCATTACACTCTGACCAGCTTTCGTCACATGTAACCCCTGAACACATATCAACCGGCATATCTTCAACAGATCTCGGCTGAAGCTTTGAATTTGAGAACGAGAATGTCGGAATTCCTCTCAGATATATGAATTTTGTCCCTACAGCCGGATTTGTATAGTCATAAAGATAATCGTCAACACGAAGTCCCCCTGTAATTGTGAATTCATGATACGAATCGGCAACTACTGTCACTTCCGCATCGTCAACCTGAACAAGAACAGATTTATAATCATCCGCCAGTTCTCCGCCGGTCTTTATTTCAGCGGGAAGCACTGTTACAGGGGAAGGAACGCCTTTGCCCGCAGTAATTATTGCTATGTCAGCGACATATTCGATCTGGGTGTTTCCAAAGTAATCGCCCACCCTTCCTGAAACTTCAACCTTATCTCCAAGTGCAGGATCGGGCATTGTGCTTGAAGATGTGACATATACATAAGTTCCACTGAACTTTTGAAGAAGTGTTCCGTCATGATCATCAGGATCGACCTGAAAATAGAACGCTTTTCCGTTTTTAGCAGTAACTATGCCTTGAACTTTGACAAAAGAACCGAGCAGTTTTTCACCTCTCATTATCTCATAAATTGTCGTATCTTCATACGGGCAGTCAGCTCCAAGATAGTTGGGCGTTGCCGGACAGAGATCACACACATCACCCATACCGTCTTCATCAGAATCCAACTGGTTTTCATTGGCATCGAAAGGACAATTGTCGTCTACATTAGGAATTCCATCCCCGTCCCGATCGTTAATATCCGGTATCTGGCATTCAGAACTGTTTTTTACAAGGGGACACGGATCACAGGCATCACCGACACCGTCACCGTCTTCGTCGGGCTGACTTGTGCCGTCAAGAGGTCTGATCGGGTTGAATATATGAGGACAGTTGTCTTCACCATCTTCGATTCCGTCACCATCACTGTCAGACGCAGTTATTTGACCGTCGTAAACATTTTCTTCATCAATAATTCTTGTTCTCTGAGGAACACAAGTGGGTTCATTTGTCGGTTCTGTACAAAAGAACAAACCATATGATGAAGCATTTGCAGCAGTAAGTTCAGCAAATGTTTTTCCTGTTTCGCTTTTCACACAGACACTTTTTTCATTGCCGCACACATCAATTCCATCGCAATCTGCTGTTGTGTCAAGTGATTCAACAATATTCTTATCCCCGTACAGCGGCTTGCCCCCTCTTAAAACCAGAGCGACTTTTGATTCATCTGATCCGATAACGGCACGATAGAAATTCGAAGCATCATTACCGTCAAATATTGATATATCTGCCGCGAGTCCCGGTCTTATCGAGCCGGTCACATCAATGATCCTCAGTGCGACTGCGTTGTTCCATGTCGCCATTTTCCACATTTTATAATCAGAAAAATAGCTGTTCAGGTATGTTTTGTTGAAAAAGTCTACACATGAAAGTTCCCTGAGCATATTGATGGAACCGGTCGGAACCCAGTCAGTTCCCAGACCTATCATTACACCCTGTCTGTCAAACATTGTTACAGGCGCCGTATTTCCGTAAAGAGAAATATTGGTTCTCGGCGACCATATCACAGATGTCTGATTTGAAGCGAGTTCCTCTCCGTCCGAAGCAATAAGTCCCACTGCATGAATGAACGCTGAATTGGGCTCGGTAAGATCAACACTTCCTGTTCCCTGACCTGATAAACACAGAAATTCATTTCTTGCGGCAAGGTTTATCCCTTCAGAAACATGAGGAAGATAGCAGTCATTCTTGAGCAGATTGACTGAATCAATTGAAGGATAGTCACAACCGCTTGTTTTCAAAGTCCCGTTACCGTCTCCCAGAGGAAAAGTTTCATAATGGACATCTATTCCGCCAATTCCCTGAGTATTGGCAAAGTTCTGGTCTACATTTCTCAACAATCCGTCTGCACCGCCGCTTCCTGCAATTGAAGTAGTTCCCGCCATTACATTTCTCAGTTCTCCCCATGACTTCTGATCGGCGTTTGCACCGCCTGAATCATTAAGATCCGTATGTCCGCTAAGAGGAATTCTCCAGTCATGCCTGTGGTCAAATCTTTCATCGTTCCATACTTTAGGATTTTTATGTGTCCAACCCATGTGGTCGTGAGCATTTATCAAAGCAGGAGAAACGACACCTTGCGGACATGTTACAACTGTTGCGTCAGCCGCTTCCGGTTCTGAGTCACAATCACATCCGGTACAGAAAATCACTCCCGTATCTGAAACAAGCACCGTTCCGCCGATGTATGTTCCGTCACTCGCAAGGATATTGCCTTTAATGAGTTTGAATGCATTTCCCGTTTCAACTTCGCATACTCCTTCTGATAACGGAACAAGTGTTTCACAAATTATTTCCTCCGGCTCAACTTCACCTGAGTCACCTGTGTTTCCCGAATTTCCTGAGTTGCCGGAATCACCACTATTTCCCGAGTCACCGGAATCGCCTGTGTTTCCCGAATTTCCTGAGTCACCTGTGTTCCCCGAGTTTCCTGAGTTGCCGGAATCACCACTATTTCCCGAGTCACCGCAATCCCCCGTGTCTGCCGCATTTCCTGAATTGC
>JAGOEX010000286.1 GCA_017997475.1 bacterium | reverse complement strand
AGCAGGGGTAAAACTACCCCTGCCAGTGAATATTGGGTGTAACGGTCAACATTTCCTGATTTGGAACCGTTACTGTTCGTGAGAACTTTCCAGACCTTCATTTAGCTTTCAGCAAGCCATGTGACAATGGCATCAGCGGAAAAGATGATAAAGGCGCCGAGTCCGCTTGACCAGAGCCATGTCCATGAATCGGGATGTCCGAGAACTTTTTTGATACCGCCGACAATTATACCGATAACGGCAAGGATCTTCGCAACACCGAAAACGGTATCTTTGACATTCTCAAATTTTCCTACGATCTTCTCAAAAGGGTTCGCCGCATGGAGCGAGTCGGGAAAAAATACAATAAGTGCCGCAAAAACCGCAAGGTAGGCGGTGATGACAAGGTTTTCTCTTTTCATGATGGATCTCATTTCGTTCCTCCGTTGTTGTTGGTTTTCTCGTTGATGTACATGAATATTTCAGGTGCTTTGTCCTTATAGTATTCTTTCAATGCGAATTCAACCTGATACCGTTTAGGTACTCCGGCTTTTCTGAAATACATTTCAAGTGCCTTGTGAAATACATTGCCGATAACCACCGGAGCCGTATTTCTTTTTTTCCGCTCTGACATTTTCAACCTCATGAAGCAAGTTTCTAAATGTTTTAACTGGTGCAAACTTCTTTAAACAGTAACAAATTCCACACTGAATTAACTGCATTGTGTTGTGTTCAGGGCGGCAATATCAAAATACAACTGCAATGTATCAAATTTAACTGTCATGTCAAAAATTTTATGCATGAAAATTAAGAAGAAAAATTGTGTGAATAATCTTTAGTAATTTTAGGGGTTTTAATTGTATACATCGGCTGGATAAGGGATTGAGAACAGGTGATTATAAAAATTCCTAAATTTTTCAACATGTTATAAAGAGATAAAACATTATAAAACAATATGGTTTAAAATGAATGCAGTAAATTTCCGTTAAACTTTTTATCATCGTGTGAAGATGTCAGTGGAAAACGGATGGAAAGTGATTTTTTGACAAAAAAAGTAAAGCCGGGAGTCCAGAGGGTGGAGCGCCTCTGGTCAAAAAAAAGGAGCGGGTTTCCCCGCTCCTTCTCTTCAGCTTTCTTCTTTTTGTTTAGAAAAGGGTGAGCTGTTCGTTTTTGGGGGTTTCTTCTTTTGTTATAGGTTTCTGGTTGTTTAAGATGTAGTTGACTGCTTTTTCTGCCTGACTTGCTGCAACAACAACTAATTTTTTATCTGATTTCAATTTTGACAGCCAACCCTGAATATATGCGGTCGAATTGTCAATGGTGCTGTTTTCGATTCCTGTGAAGCCACAAAGAAAACTCGCTCCCATTTCTGCGACAAGTTCTTCCTTTGAATAATCGTGAGAACCGAAAGAATGAGATTTATACTCTGAAAACCTGTTCAATCTCTTTTCTGAACCTGTTGCGTGTGTCATTTC
Source organism: bacterium (assembly GCA_017997475.1). Taxonomy (GTDB): domain Bacteria; phylum UBP6; class UBA1177; order UBA1177; family UBA1177; genus JAGOEX01. The sequence continues at coordinate 1,624 of JAGOEX010000286.1, read as the reverse complement.
GTGAAAAGCTGTGCAGTAATATTCTTCCGGTACTTCAAAAGCTGATTTTTTCGGAAGGTTTATTATATCCCTGACGGGGCTGTAATATGCCTTTGCTTCCTCGTGTTTTATTATCGGTGCATTTATCCAGTTTTTTATGATTTCTTCGCATTTATCAAGGATGAAGGATTCTTCTTCAGTTTCTTCATCTTCGGGGATGCTTTCAACGACAACACTTTCAAGACCTTCAACACATTCAGCATTAAAAACATTGTAATATTTAAAGACAAAGCCACGGATTGAAATTAAATCCTTTTCATCTTCGGGACAGTCCGCAGGATTTTCAAAGGTATCAATAAACTGATTAATTACAGGCTTAAAAAAGCAGATCATTTCTGATTTACTGCCCTTTTTGAGTGAAAGTCCTTCTGTCTGCTGTATCTGATTGAATGTGAGCCAGTACGGGGTTTTATAATCTGTACAGTTTAGCAAAAACTGATTGATTCCCTTGTATGGCTGTTTTGTTGTGTAGGACATGTGAAGAATTAAATTTCCTTTGCTGTCGTAATGATTCCACGGCTTATGCCACGGAACAACACCTTTTTCTAATTTCTCAATGATTTTGTTTGTGACTACTTCGTAAACTGATAATTTTGACATGATAACAACCCCCTGAAACAGTTAAAAAACCTTCGCACTCCTGCCCATTTGCAAAAAGCAAAAAGACCAAAACGCAGCTTTTTTTGGACAAAGGGAACGCATTCAGGGTCTTCTACCGGAGACAACGGGAGAAAACGGTTTTCAGGCAAGTCCACACGCACAGGAAATTTCAAAAATTTTGTTTCGCGATGAATGGACACGCAGGGGACAGAGGAAAATTATTTAAATAGCCGGGAATGTAATGAAGGCGGTTCCGAGAATGGACTTGTGTTTTCGGGAGTTGTCAGAATTTAGCATAATCCCTTGTCCAAAAAAGTGAATGCTATACGCAGTATCATTATTTGACAGCTTCATGAATTTACGCATTTATGACTTTATGGTTTTATGGTGTTATGGCTTTATCCGTCAGTCTGCCTGAAGGGAGATCGGAGATCTGTTCCTTGTTTTATAACTCTATATAATTACAATTTCATGACTTGACAACTTTTAGACTTTATAGCTTTACGACTTTCTGAAATCATGAATTGATAAAACAAGAACCGGAGTGATAGCGGAGTCCGTAAGGGAGCGTTAAGACGGCAGGAAACAAAATAAATAAAGAACCGTATTTCAGACCTGAATTAAGATCGTGCCTTATATTAAAGTTAGTGGTCAGCCCTGTTCCTCGCAGTCGCAAGCTTTGTGCAAGGTTTTTGTTAAAAAATGTGATCTTCAAATACTTAATAGTGCATCAAACAAAGTCCTTATATCTTCAGTAGAATGCCCTATATTTATTAACATACTATTTAACTCTTCAGGAGAATTACAATCAAATTCTATGGGAGATCCTTTGGGTAAAGGTGAACTGATAATGGTTGCCTTTCCATTTTTTTTAACACTACCCTCAAAATCATTCTTTAAAAATGTTTTTGCGAAAAAACCGTACTCTGCTTCAGAAATTATAATTTCCAGTCCTGAGATTTTCCCTTGATAAATTGTCTTCACA
>JAGOEX010000285.1 GCA_017997475.1 bacterium | reverse complement strand
GTGCAGGAACGGAAGGGGATGATTGTTTATATGGTGTCGGGAATCCTGAACTCACATCTTTCGATCTTTTTTCCCTGTCATTTGTCGGCAGAGATTTTGAAATAAGTTATAATTATGAACTTCCGACATCAACGGCAGAAGCTTTGCGGGAACAGGTTTTGTCAAAAGAAGGAATAGGAGGATCAATTGAAATATCAAATAACAAGGAGTAATTTGCGAGAGATTCAGAACAATTATATTAATTAAAAATAGGGCAGCACAATTATATAAATATTTTGATCAAATATTGCATAACATATTAATTTAACCCTTAAACCATCTTGTTTCTAACTTGTTTACAATTTCTTATCCAATTTCTTGCAAATTTAATTTAATTGTTGCATTATCTATTGTTGACTAAAGCTCTGGAGTCGAAAAATGGCAGGGAATGAACTGATAAAGATTGATGATATTAAGAACAGAATAATAACGATTCGCGATACACAAGTTATCTTGGACAGGGATATCGCTGAATTTTTTGGAGTGGAAACAAGAACATTAAAGCAGGCAGTTAAAAGAAATATTGAGAAATTCCCGTCAGATTTCATGTTTGAACTGACTAAAGATGAGATGGAAATCATGGTATCACAATTTGTGATACCATCATATAAATCTTTTGGCGGTGCAAAACCTCTCGCATTCACAGAGCAAGGTGCAGCAATGCTTTCAGCAGTTTTAAAAAGTGAAATAGCAACTAGGATAAGTATCCAAATTATGAGAGCTTTTGTGCAAATGAGAAAGTTTGTCAGCCACAATATTAAAATATTTAACCATATTGAACTGATTGAAAAAAAGCTTTTGCAATATTCATCAGAATCCGACAAAAAATTTGAGATACTTTTCAAAGCCCTTGAAAACAATGAGATCCCGGCCAAGCAAGGAGTTCTGTTTGAAGGTCAGGTTTTTGAAGCACACAAATTCGTTTCGGATGTTGTCCGTTCTGCTAAAAAATCCATCATTCTGATTGATAATTATGTTGATGATACCGTTCTTACACTGTTTTCAAAACGGGAACAGGGAGTTACACTCAAAATTTTCACAAAAAATCTTTCAAAACAGCTTCAGCTCGACACTCAGAAATTCAACGAACAGTTCCCACCCGCAGAAATCAAGGAATTCAACCATTCCCATGACCGGTTCATGATAATTGACGATAAAGACCTTTATCATTTTGGTGCATCGTTAAAAGATCTTGGCAGAAAATGGTTCGGATTTTCCAAGATGAACATCGAAGTTACAAAAATGCTATTACGGTTATAACTTCTGAATCCGGTAAGCGATCTCGGTGACGGCAACATGAAGCAGCATGTTAGCCGCTTGAATCATTAGTTTTTTCATAGACTTACTCTCTGTTTTAAGTGAAAAAAGATCTGAACAACAAAAAAAATAAAATCCTGAACAATATGTTACTAAACACCGTGCTCATTAATTAACCGGATATGGAGAGTGTTATGAAAGTAAGGTTTGCGTGGTTGTTAGTCTTTGTATTTACTACATTTTTTGTTTCATGTGAGAACAGCACTAATTCAAAGAACGATGAAACAGTTAATGATGAAGCTGTCACGGATGACATGTCCGATGATTTATCCGACGAAGTTTTAACGGAGTCGGACGAAACAAATGATGAAGAATCTGCTGAAATTCAGCTTAAGTACAAGGAATCAGATGAAAAAGCTGAAGCGGTTGAAAATGATCTGGTAAATTCCAATACAGAATTTGCACTCAAAATGTTCAAAGCACTTCTTGAGGCGGATAAAGATAAAAATGTTTTCATTTCACCGGTTTCAATTTCAGTTGCACTTGCAATGACGATGAACGGAGCGGCGGATGAAACATTTGACGGAATGATGGAGGCACTTGAATTTGCAGGACTTACTCTTGAAAATGTTAATGAAAGCTTTCTCTTGCTTCTGGAATCACTTGAATATTCAGATAAAGATGTTCTTCTTACACTTGCAAATTCGATCTGGATTGCGCCTGCTTATAAGCCGGAAATAAGTGAATCATTCATTGAATCAGTTGAAAAATATTATCTGAGCGGTGTTTTTGAGGCAACTTCGCCTGAAGTTATCAACAAATGGATCGAAGACCATACAGGCGGCCACATAAAGGATATGATCAAGGAATTTCCCGATCTTCTTGTAATGTATCTGGTCAATGCGATCTATTTCAAAGGGGCGTGGACAACAACTTTTGACAAAGATGACACCTATGAAACCGATTTTACAAAAGAAGATGATTCAACTGTAAAAGTGAACATGATGGCTTTTAAGGATATGGCGGAATATGAAAGCTATGTGTCTGAAAAAGTTGTAGGAATCCGGCTTCCTTACGGCAGAGAGAAGATCTCTTTTTATGCTTTCGCTCCCATTGACTGGGATTATCAGCCGATAGATGAATTCATAAATTCTCTTGATCAGGAATCGTTTGATGAAATTATCGGGTCTTTTGATAAGCACGAGCTTGGCGGAGTTCACCTTCCGAAATTTAAGCTTGAATATGAAAAGGAACTCAACGAAATTCTCAAAGCTTTCGGAATGGATAAAGCTTTTTCAGGCGGATTTGACAACATGGTAAAAGTTGACAGCTCTGCCAACCCTTATATTTCACTTGTAAAACATAAATCATTCATAGAAGTTTCGGAAGAGGGGACAGAAGCGGCGGCCGCCACGATAGTTGAGATCGTTGATGAAGCGATGCCGACAACTTTCATGGCGAACCGCCCTTTCTTTTTTGTTATCCGCGACGACAGGAACGGAACGATACTCTTCATGGGTAAAGTTGCAGATCCTTCTTAAGCAGAAATCTTTAAATAATTGATATTTTTCTAAAATAAAGTCACAATCCTCCAGTTTTTTTTAGGAATTGACCATGCTTTATCTAATGCTTGCAGTCATCTCTTCAAGTTCGATTGCGCTGATACTTAAATTCAGTGAATCAAGGGACTTGAACCGGCTGGTCGTCACCACTTCAAACTATGTTGTCGCTTCAGTTGTGAGCTTGTTCTTTGTCCTTGAAGGGGGGCTTTTCAACAGATCAG
>JAGOEX010000050.1 GCA_017997475.1 bacterium | reverse complement strand
ATGATAATGATACAGTTAATGAACAGAACGATGAAAATGAATCAACCGTTGACATTGATAACAAGCCGGAAGAAACATCAGACACTTCTAATAAAACTGATTCGGATGGCTGCAGTTTGACTAAAATCTGATTTTAAAAGGAGTTGGTATTGCGGTATGACATTCTGATTGCGATATATTCATTTGCGTTTGTTATGACAATTGTGCTGGAACTGCCGGTTGTCTGGTTTCTGTCGCATAAGGTTTTTAAACATCCGCTGAAAAAGACGATTGTTTCAGGTCTGCTGAGTCAGATAGCGACACATCCGTTGTTCATCGGGGTTATTCCTGTAGCTGTCATTCTGCTTAAAAATGACACTCCGGAATGGTTTAAATTCATTGACAATATTTATCTGAAGGAATTGCTTTTGATTCCTTTGATAGAAGCCGGAATTTATTACGCAATTTTAAAACCGGCAGAAAAATGGCAGCCGTTTGCCATCTCTTATGCCGCAAATCTCACAAGCTGGGGAATCGGCTATCTTATCCCGATGAAATGGATAATTGAACTGATGCGGTGATTTTTATATGGTTTGGGGGAAACCTCTTGACAATGTATTTCTATGTATTACAATATAGGTGTGAAAGTATTGGAGAAAAATATTATGAGAGAGTCGGCAATTTCAGCAAGAATTGACTTTGAAAAAAAGAAAAGAGTCGAAGAAGTTTTCGCCAAACTCGGTCTAACTCATTCAAGTGCAATAAATCTTTTTTACAGTCAGGTTCTTCTTCACGGAGGACTTCCTTTTGAGACGAGATTAAAAGAATCTTCGGGGATGACCGTTGCAGAACCATCTGTCGCATATAATCAGACAGGTAAAGAAATTATGACATTGCTTTCAAAGTTTGGAAAATCGAAGGAAGAAAAAGCAGAAATTGTAAAACTTGCTCTGGAATATTTTCTTAATGAAGTTGCCGGAAGAGATGATTCTTCAAAAGAATCAGTCGCTTATGACAGAAAAACTATTTTAAAGAAACTTAGACAGATCAAGAAGAAGTATGAAAAAAACGGATTTGTAATTCTTGGAATATTCGGTTCATATGCAAGAAACGAAGAAAATGAGTCAAGCGATCTTGACATTTTATATGAGCTTTCATCAGATTTCAGAGCAAAATTCAAAGGATTTAAAGCCATTGCTGAAATAAACAGGATAAAAGAAGAGCTTGAAAATCATTTCGGCATGAAAATTGACCTCGTTGACAGATCAACACAAAATAGCTCTGAACACAACACGATCCTCGATGAGGCAGTATATGTCTAAAAAAAGCGACCTCAAACGGCTTGAATTCATACTCACCATGATCGAAAACATAGCTGTAATATGTGAAAGGCATTGTGGAATTAAAAATGCTCTTAATGATATGGAAGGACAGAACGCAATTTTTATGTGTCTGGTTCAGATAGGTGAAAAAATTAAGAAAATCGAGGATTTGTCAATCAAAGAACATCTGCCTGTCAAAGAAGCGGCAAGTGTGAGAAATTTCATTATCCATGACTACACCGGAGTCGATCTTGAAATAATTGAAGAAATAGTCGATTCCGACCTCAAAGTGCTTGAAAAAACTATTAAAACGATGTTGAAAAAGAATATATCCCGATGAAATGGATAATTGAACTGATGCGGTGACAAAAATGGAGAATATTATGAAAAAAATGATTTTTTTAGTTCTGGTTTCGGGGTTGTTTTTTATTTCATGTTCAACTTCTGAAAACAGTAAAAACGATGAAGAAGTGAGTGACAAAGGTTGTGACGGGTTTGAAATGTCTGACACCAGCTATGATGAAGAGACAATCGATAACATTATGGCAGATTCAAATGAAGAAAACGATGACTTCGAAGAAAACGATGAATATTCTGATGAAGATTCTGAAACCGGTGAATTTCTTTCAGGTTTTGACATAGCAGGCAAGGAGTGTATTGCTGACATTCCGCAAGGTCGGATTATTCTGACAACTGCAAAAAATTATTCTGATTATGATGCACCATGGAGAGTTTATATCCTGATTCTAAAAGATGACGGGACTGTTGTTGACACTGAAAAATATTTTGAAACAGATCCTGATCTTAGAGGGATTGGATTCAATTCAAACGGGCGTCTTGCGGCAGTTTCTTCATGGAAAACAGGGCATGTCACTCTTTTTGCGTTAATTGACTCAACGCTCTGCATTTCTGACACTGAAATTGTTCTGCCGAATTTAAAAGTGAATGGTGAAGATGTTGAACGGGTTATTTTTGATGAAGTTGTCCCCCACCCGACTGACCCTTACAAAATGATCCTTGTAAGCGGAAACATCATTGAAACAGGTGATTACAATAACTATAACGGCGGAATTTACACAATGACTGTTGACAGATTCGGGAAAGCAGTCATCAGCGAAGACCGTCCGCAGATGCATGTTCCAAGTGCTTTTACAGTTCTTCCGGGTGGAAATAAGGCAGTCGTTATCGGCGGAAAAGAGTTCGTAACTGAAGAAGGGAGTGCAGTCGGTTCATCAGGCCCTGACGATCTTGCACTTTTAGATCTCACAACTGAAACTCCGCAGGTTATCAAATGGTTTGATATCTGGGGAGCAACAGGAGTTAACAGTTCAAGTCCATCTGTAAAAACAATCGGAGTTTCTGATAACGGCTATTTAATGATCGCCAATTCAAGCGAATATTCAGATGACACCGGCAAAATAAAGCTTTTCCAATATGACGGGAATGAAACGATTTCACATGTTTCGACATTTTCTAATGCCGACCTTGATGCTCCCGACTATATCACATTAAACGATGCCGGAACAACAGCTATAGTACTGAATTCATTGTTTAAAGGGGCAACACTTGCAATTAATGATGGGGAGGTGTCTTACACAAAAAAAGAGACACACGACCTCACGGAACCGATGATAAAACTTAAAACAGCTCCATTTGCCGACCATGTACTCATACATTCATTCAGAAGTTCAAATGACGAAAGTTCATCCATCACAATTGCAGAGATAACGACTGAAGGTCTTAACGAATTATCATCAACTCTGATCCCGCTTAAAGATGATTTTTCAGCCCAGAGCGTGACTGTTCAGAACTAAGTATCGATCGTCTTCAATTTTCTAACAACCGATTTTGAATCACCAACGGTCAAGCTATTATTTTCATTACGCCGCTAAACATATAACACTCTATATTCGCTGACATTTCTGTTTATTAACATCGGATAATAAATTAAGATAGGTATAAATTCGCGAGGTGGCGATGCGTTTATTTTTTAAAATATTTTTTACTTTAGCGATAACTTTTTCACTGTTTTCAGATACTTTGGTCCAGCAGCCGAACTCCTCAGTAAAATCTTTTTCCAAAGCGAAGAGGTTTCTAAACAAGACCGTTTACAACGGAAGTATTGCCAGAAAAACATTTTACTGCGGATGTCTTTATGATGAAAAGCTTAATGTCGACCTTGAAAGCTGCGGATATGTTTCACCGAAAAACCAAAAAAGGTCGAAAAGAGTTGAATGGGAACATGTCGTCCCTGCCTCGGCATTCGGAAAGAACCTTTCTGAATGGAAATACGGACATCCGGAGTGCGTTGACAAAAAAGGAAAACCGTTCAAAGGGAGAAACTGCGCTTCAAAAACAAACAAACTTTTCCAGTTGATGCAGGCCGATATGTATAATCTTGTTCCTTCAATAGGTGAAGTGAACGGTGACAGATCAGACCTTGATCACGGTATAATTTCAGGTGAAAAAAGGGACTACGGCAGATGTGATTTTGAAATATCGGGCAAAACCGCAGAACCTGCTGAAAACATCCGCGGAGACATCGCAAGAATTTATATGTATATGAATTCAGCGTACCCCGGTTTTGGCATAATCAACGAAAAAAACAAAAAAATGTTTGAAGCATGGAACATATCAGACCCCGTTGACACATCAGAGTGTCTTAGAAGCTCTGAAATTGAAAAAATTCAAGGAAATTACAACCTTATCTTAAGAAAATATTGCATTGAACTCCTGAAAAACAAGAAAAAATGAACCGGAGTGTTCAAAAAAAATGTTTTTCTGGTTGATTTTAGGATCGATTTACTTAAAATCCTCAATGCCATCTTATTAAAGGAGGGAAAAATGGCTAAGCAGATGAATGAACTCACAGACATTTTAAAAAAAGAAGGTTTTGCAGACACAGGATGCCAGTATTATCGCGAAGTTGAATTCAACGGCAGATGGCGTCTTTACGATGTTCTTGAAAATATGCTTCTTGCATATTCCATGATCAAAGAGAATGTTGAACTTGTCATTGTTGTAAATACTGACTGTGCAAAAGAAATAGAGAACAAAGTGACCGTTGACAGAAATCTTTCCCCTGTCGGTAAAAAATTCAAAGACATCGCAGGAAGAGCAAAAATGTATGTCGTTGAAGAATCAGAGGGGAGAAATTTTGTTACGGTAAAGCTTAAACCGAATACATTTTCAGTGCTTAAACTTTCCTGAAACTCCTTTTTCGACCATCCTGACGGACGCTTCAAAAAAACCTGATATTGCCTCTTCATTACCTGAACAGACAAGAAGCATATCTATTCCGCTTTCATAAAACAGTTCCATTTTTTCAAGATAGGAATAGCTGTCAAGTGCATGCATTTCCATATCATCGGTCATGGAGATCCCTTTAAATCCCGTGTTTTTCCTCAGTATTTCGTTCCATTCTCTTGAAAGAGTCGCAGGAAGATCACTCACATCAGGATGAAGCAGATGGGCGACCATCACAAACCCTGCCTTGTTTGCAAGAGCTTTGTACGGCAGAAGATCTTCTTCAAAAAGGGCGTCCAGCGGTTTATTTATCACCGGCAGCGACTTGTGCGAATCTACTGTTGTGGTTCCGTGACCGGGAAAATGCTTTAAAACCGGGTAAATCCCGTTCTTTTTCATCATTTCTATATAAATTTCAGCAAACTGTATAACCTGCTGAGGATCTTCACCGAAAGATCTGTCACCGACGATTGAAGTATTCTCTCCGCTTCTGAGATCAACATTCGGCGCCATGTTCATGTTTATTCCGATGCTTTGAAGTTTCCTTCCGAGAACATCTATCTTTTCCGTCGCAAAAAGGTTTCCGTTCTCAGCTATTTCAAGCATCGAAGGAAGTGACCACTCACCTGCCGGAAGACGGCGGACTCTGCCTCCCTCTTCATCAACTGCATGATATTTTATGGAGTCCACACTGCATGTTGATTTTATAAGATACTGCAATGATTCACAGTTTTCTATATTTCTTTTAAAATATATAATTCCTGCCGGATTGATCTCTTTAAGCATTTTCAGTTCTGAACTTTTAAGCACTGATGATGAGACAGACAGAAAAAAAGGGGCGCCGGCTTTCTGTTTAATTGTTTTCAGTCCCGGATACAAGAAAACTCCTTAATCTTTTTTATCTTTTTTGTGATGATGGTTCTTAGCCGGACCGGGTATCCCCGGATTTTCATCGACGATTCCGTTACAGTTGTTATCTATGCGGTCAAAATATTCGTGTGCATTCGGGTGTACAGCAGGATTATTGTCATTACAATCCCCTGTCATATCTGCCCTGTAAAGACCTTCGGGTTTGCAAAGGCACTTTGAATCATCTCCGGATCCGTAACCGTCTCCGTCAGAGTCATAATAGAACGGTCTGCATCCCTGGACACCCTCTCCTTCATCTATAATGCCGTTACAATTATCATCCAGATCGTTGCAAATCTCTTTAACACCCGGAAAAACCCTGCTGTTCGTGTCATCACAGTCGCCTCTTTCAAGTGTTGCGAATTTCCCTTCAGATACACACAGACACTTCGATTCGTCAATCCCGTAACCGTCTCCGTCCATATCTTTGTAGTAACTGTTGCATTCGCTTGAATTTTCCGGATCTGTTATTCTGTCACAGTTGTCATCAATGCCGTTGCATCTTTCTGCAACTCCCGGATTTATATATCTGTTGAGATCGTTGCAATCCCCTTTTTTTGCCGCAAACCCGACAGGAACACCTCCATCACAGTAAAAATCAACTGTCTTTTCATCTGTTCCGTATCCATCTCCGTCCCTGTCAACATAAGCCGTGCACATCTGAACTTCCTGTGCATCCATAAATATTGTAAGCAGGGCCGCGGCAACTGCAATCAACGGGCGTTTCATCGCAACTTCCTTAATCTGTCTGCACTTTCACCGGAGCAACATGCCAGATCTCATCAGCATATTCACTGATCGTTCTGTCTGAAGAGAACTTTCCGCTTCTTGCGGTATTAAGTATTGACTTCTTTGTCCATTCGAACCTGTCCCTGTAAACCGCTTCGACTTTATCCTGAGCGTTGACATACGACCTGTAATCAGCAAGAAGCATGTAGTTATCGCCATAGGTAACAAGATCGTTGAAAAGATGCGCAAAAACTTCCGGCTCTTCAGGGTTGAAGTAATTACTTCTAATCTTATCAAGCACTTCTCTCAGTTCAGGATCAGTTTCATAAATCACTCTGGGATTATATCCCGTCATTTTCGCCTCTTTTACACCATCTGCAGTAAGACCGAAAATAAAAATGTTGTCAGCACCTGCTTCTTCAAGCATTTCAACATTCGCTCCGTCTAGAGTTCCTATAGTAAGTGCTCCGTTAAGCATGAACTTCATGTTGCCTGTTCCGCTTGCCTCAAAACCTGCCGTTGATATCTGTTCAGAAAGCTCGCTTGCGGGAATGATCTTTTCGGCCATTGACACTGAATAATTGGGGAAAAAGAATACATTCAGATACTTATTCACTTCAGGATCATTGTTTACAACATTTGAAACTGAATTTATCAGCTTGATTATCTGCTTTGAAACATAATATCCCGGAGCCGCCTTTCCGCCGAATATCTTTGTCCTTGGAACAAAATCACCTTTGGGGTTCTTTTTGATCCTGTTGTAAAGTGTTATTGCATGAAGAACATTGAGAAGCTGTCTTTTGTATTCGTGCATCCTTTTGACTTGAACGTCGAACATCGATTCCACATTAAGGTCAAAGTTCATTTCTCTTTTCACATAATCCTGCAACTGTTTTTTGGCAAGCCATTTTGCCTCCTGCCACACTTCCTGAAATGATGTGTCGGTGGCAAGCGGTTCAAGTTTTTTAAGTTCATCAAGGTTCTTTGCCCATTCTGTTCCTATTTGATCTGAAATTAGATTCGCCAGGAACGGATTTGCCTTCTTAAGCCACCTTCTCGGAGTTATACCGTTGGTTTTATTGTTGATCTTGCCTGGGAAAAGCTCATTGAAATCCCTGAACATATCGTTCTTAAGGATCTCTGTATGAAGGGCGCTCACACCGTTTACTGAACTGCTTCCGACAATTGCAAGGTTGGCCATTCTTACGAACTTGTGCCCCGCCTCTTCAAAAATCGAGACATCTTTTATTCTTCTTGTGTCAAAGCCCTTGAAATCCCTGGCTTCGTTGATGAACCTTCTGTTTATTTCGTAAATTATCTGAAGCTGTCTTGGAAGAAGAGGTCCCATGATGTCGACATCCCATTTTTCAACCGCCTCAGGAAGAACGGTGTGGTTTGTATATGCAAAAGTTCTCTTTGTAAGTTCCCATGAATCATTCCACTCTATCCCTTCTTCATCGATAAATATCCTCATCAGTTCAGGAATGGCAATGCTCGGATGAGTATCGTTAAGCTGTATGCACACCTTTTCAGGGAAATCATCAAACGAGTTTCCGTGATTTTTCTTGTAATGCTTAATTATGTCCTGAAGTGTTGCTGACACAAAGAAATACTGCTGTTTAAGACGAAGCACTTTTCCTTCATGCATATTATCGTTAGGGTAAAGCACCTTTGAAATGTTCTCGCTTACATTTTTATCATTTACTGCGGCCATGTAGTCACCGCTGTTGAAATACTGAAAATCAAACTCATTTGTACTTCTTGCCTGCCAGAGCCGGAGATTATTTACCGTAAAAGTATCATAACCGGGAACCGGAACATCATACGCAAGCGCAATGACATCCTCTGTATCGACCCACTTATATTTTTCAGCACCTTTCTCATCAGTTACCGTTATAACTCTGCCTCCGAACTTGACCCTGTATTCGAGTTCAGGCCTGCATATTTCCCACGGACAACCGTATTTCAGCCAGTTGTCAGGCACTTCCACCTGATAACCGTTCTTGATCCCCTGCTTGAATATTCCGTATTCGTATCTTATTCCGTACCCGTAAGCCGGCAGCTCAAGTGTAGCCATCGATTCAAGAAAACAGGCGGCAAGCCGTCCCAGACCACCGTTCCCCAGCCCCATGTCCGGCTCAAGGTCACGAAGCTCCTCCAGATGATATCCCAGTTTCTGGACAAGATCGGATGCCTCATTATAACAGTCAATGTTCATGAGCATATTTCCAAGAAGACGGCCCATAAGAAATTCCATTGAAAGATAATAAACTCTTTTCGCTTTGGTAACCCTGTACTGATGCTGGGTTCTCAGCCAGTCTTTAATCAGCCGGTGTCTCATTGCCGTTGATATCGCCAGATAAATATCACGCTCCTTCACCGTCGTACGGTCCTTAACCTGAAGATATTCAAGCGCCTTGAAAAAATCTCTTTCCAATGCACTCGACTCTTCCGTCAGGATATCCGTGAAGAATATTGAATCCTTAGCCATTTTTCCATTCTTTGTCATTTTTCACTCCCGATAAATAAAACGGATGATTTTAACACAGTGCAGTTATTTTTCAATTATTTGAACCTTTCAAAACATAAAGATCGTCACTTTCCATTTTTGAAAGGAGTTCGCTGATGTCCCTTTCCATATTTGCAACGGTATCTATTCCGAAATTCTTTTCAAGTATCAGAAAAAGCTGTGCTGTCACAAATGTGTCTGAAAGTGCTCTGTGCATCGAGCCGAAAGTTTTAAGCCCCAGCACATTTTTAAGTGTCGACAATTTGAAATTTGAAGATTTGACATCTTTTCTTGCGGCTATAAGTGTACAGAAATACTGGAATTCCTTTTCAATACTCAGATGTTTCATTTCATATCTCAAAAAAGACCCGTCAAATTTAGCATTGTGCATTACAAGAATGTCATCCTGAACAAAATCTGTAAAAAGAGGAAGTGCCTGACCGATCGTCGGAGCGTTTTTTACCATTTCATTCGTTATACCTGTAATAAATGTCGCTGATTCAGGGATCGCTCTTTCGGGAAAAATGAGCGAAGTGAAAACTCCTCTCACCTTGTTGCCCGACATTTTTATCGCACCAATCTCGGTTATCCTGTCCCCTGAATCGGGATACAGCCCGGTAGTTTCAAAATCTACAACTGTTACATTCTTATCCATTCAGGCACCTGTTTTTTTGTGTTAAAACGATCCGGCAACCGGTAAAACTTTATAATGGTGTTTTATTTAGTCAAACTTTTCCTTCAGCCATACCGGCATCTTTTTAACATTTATGTTGAATTTTCTCCTTTTTATATGGAAGAACCTCTTGAATTACATGGTTTTTTCTGTTTTGCACATTTTTATGTGCATCCATTTTATCATATAATTTCAAGATCTTGCAATCATTTACACATCTTTTAATGTTCAAAGACAGCATTAATTAACACATTTGATGCATATGTTAAAAAAGTGTTTATAAATCTCCCTGAGACCCTCAAAAAAAGTTGTATCATTTTTTGAAATCCGGGAATTTTTTTATCCTCACATAACGGAGCTCTCTTTAACTTCGGGTTTTCAACATAAATGTTAACACTTTTGCTCTTTATTGCAGAAAAAATCTTGATAATCAAATACTTCCACCACTTGCACACTTTTCAGTGCAACAGCTTTCCTCATTGTTATTAAGGACTTACTCTAATCTCTTGATGATTTAGTGTTGAAAACAGGCATCATATGAAATAATTTCCAATAATGTTGAAAAAATGTTAAAAAAAGCCATATTATTACTGTCAGTTGCAAAACTCTCTTTTTTTGGGGTGAAGATTGAACCATTCTTTAAGCCGCTCACAACTTGAAGCCGTTACAACAACCGAAGGACCCGTCCTTGTGTTTGCAGGTGCCGGATCAGGAAAAACCCGTGTAATTACTCACCGTATTGCCTACCTTATCAATGAAATGAATGTTCATCCGTCATCAATTCTTGCAGTTACTTTCACAAACAAGGCCGCAAAAGAAATGAAAGAGAGAGTTTCGGATCTTATCGGTTCTGACGAAACAACATCTGGCTTAACGCTTTGCACCTTTCATTCTCTGGGGCTGCGAATATTAAAAAGTGAATTTAGGAAAATCGGGTATCCTTCTGATTTTACTATATATTCACCATATGAACAAAATGAGCTCATGAAAAAAGTGATGGTAGAGGAGAACATTTCAAGCGACAGATTTTCTTCAAGGGGACTAATTGCCGCCGTCTCAAAGATGAAAAACGATCCATCACTTATGAACGATACATCTTTTCTTATATCAAGCATTGTCAATTCAACTGCCAGAAAGATCATCGGAACTTATGGAAGGATGCTGAAAACTTCAGGTGCAATGGATTTTGATGATCTGATCCTTATAACCGTAGAACTACTAAAGAACGACAAAGATGTTCTGCAGAAATATTCAAGTAAATACAGATATATAATGATAGACGAATATCAGGACACCAACAAGACCCAGTTTGAATTGATTAAGCTTCTTTCATCTCATCATGGAAATCTTTTTGTTGTCGGTGATGATGATCAGAGCATTTACAGCTGGAGGGGTGCCGATATTGAGAATATTTTGAATTTTGAAAAGGATTTTAAAAAAAGCAGGGTTATAAAACTTGAGGAAAATTACAGATCTGTAGATGAAATTGTAAATGCCGCTGGACGGTTGATCCTCAACAATAAGTCAAGAGCTCTAAAAACCTGTTTCACTTCTAAAAAAGCGATCCTGGATGAAGGGATAAAAGTAGTTAATATCCTTGATGAAACTGCCGAGGCCGAGTTCACTGCGGATGAAATAAGAAAATGGACCGCAGGGGGGGGAAAGCTAAAGAACATAGCGGTAATTATAAGGGCTAACCACCAAACCAAGTTCTTTGAAATAGCTTTCAGCCGTCACGCCATCCCGTTTTCTATAATCGGAGGCCATAAGTTCTTTGAAAACAAGGAAATACGGGATATCATCGCATACATCAGAGTTGTTCTCAATCCTTTTGACGAAATAAGTTTAAGAAGAATAATCAACTATCCGGCAAGAGGAATAGGAGTTTCAACTCTTGAAAAATTCTTCGAAACAGCTTCATCATTAAAGATAAATCCCGGACTTTTTCTTAAAGAGTTTGAAAACTATGAATCATTATTTAAAAAGGAGCAGGTTTCTTCAATTAAAAAATTTGTTAATATATACAAGGCGTTAAACAGCGAAATAAATGAAATGGAGCCGGTTGCTTTTGCAAAACTTCTCGTGTCGCTGTCAACCATTGAAGATGAAATAAGGAAAACATCTGAAAATGAAACTGTGGCAAGGATAAAACTTGAAAATGTGCGCGCTTTCATCGATGCAGTGGCAACAGATCCCGACAGAATTAAATTTAAAACGGCAAGGCCCTTCTTTTCAAATTTCATAAACTCAATAACACTTCTTCAGTCAGGCGATGAAGATATAAAGACCAATTCGGTCACGATAATTACAGCTCACAGCGCAAAAGGGCTTGAATTTGATTATGTTTTCCTTGCAGGATTCTATCAGGGGGGAATCCCCAACTACATTGCGATAGAGGAGAACAATATCGAAGAAGAGAGAAGGTTGTGCTATGTCGCAATGACAAGAGCAAAAAAACTGCTTGTAATTACAATACCTTCAACCATTTCATTCAGGGGATCTACAAAAAACGCAGAACCCTCTATTTTTCTTAAAGAAGCGGGGCTTGATGAAGAAAAATATACAGGGAAACCACCTGAAGACGACCCTTCGAGAGTGTTTGAAGAAATTTTGAAGAAGATTCGAAATAACTGAATTTATTTAATATTCAAGAACCATATTTTCTTTTCCGGGGTATCCTTCGTTAAATTCGCTTTTACCCCCTTCGCCCCCTTTACCGACCAGGAAAGTGGTGTGCATTATTCCGTCAAATGTGCTTTCTATGCTTACGATACCGATGCTCGGTCCGCCGCCGCCGCCACCGCCTGAACCCCCTTTTCCACCGGCTCCGCCGTTTCCTCCTGTTCCTCCACAGCCGCCGTCACCCTGTTCGTCGCTGCCGCCATATAATCCTGCAAGTGCTCCGAAACCCTGGAAACCACCTTCACCGCCACTTCCCCCATTGCCGCCTTTGCCTCCGTCAGAAGTAGTTATTCTTACACCTCTGAGAATGATATCTGTGCATTTATATGACCATATTCCAAAAGAACCACCGCCTGCAGTTCCCCCTTTTCCGCCGCCGCCTGCACAACCGCCTGCTCCGCCACCGCCACCTGAAGAACCGTAACTATCACAAATGCTGTCTCCGCCGCTTCCGCCGCCGCCACCGCCACCACCGTGACCGTGAGTCCCTGTTGCACCGTCTCCTCCGTGACCGGGAAGATATCCGTTTTCGTCATATCCGCCGAATGATTTCCCTGCAGCACCGTGTTCACCAATATTTCCGGAATTTCCGTCATTACCTTTTATGCTCGGCTCCGGACATCTGTCACTTGAATACGGGCTTGTGCCGCCGCTTCCGCCTGTTCCCGTTCCCCCTGCTCCTGCTGAACCGGAAGATCCCGTTGATGAACCGTGTCCCGCATCACCACCTTTGCCACCAGTCATTCCGCAAGTTGATGATCCGCCGGCTCCTCCTTTTGGAGCATCACATGAACCGCAAAGCCCGCCACTGTCTTCACAGCCCTTGGTGCCAGCATTCCCGTTTCCGCCGGGATCTCCTGCCGTTCCGTTCTGACCGGCAACACCGTCACCACCGTGTCCTGACTCAATATTTACATTATTCAGATAGATCATCGAACTGTTCTTAAGTAACACTGCCGTCGAATTTCCGGTTTCCTCAAAATTGTTTGCGGCACGGATAACAAGAAATGCAAGAGTGACATCTGAAACTGCATCGGCTATGACACATGGATTGCCGCTCACGATCTGCACTTCATATTCAACTCCCCTTGCCCAGTTAGGATGACCGCTGTAGCCACCGTGGATTGATATTCCTTCTTTAAGTTCAACCTGTTCAGAATAAGCCCCTGTGCCGACAAGGATGTGCTTTTTGTCCTGCTCCTGTGCAATTTCAAGTGCTTTCATAATTGTCGCAACCGGTAGATCCTTTGTTCCGGGATTAGTGTTCAGACCGTTAAGTTTATCTACAAATACCGAAGCAGATGCATCTCCGTCTATTCCGTCACAATTCGTGTCTGCAAAAGCATCATCGGGATTGTCAACCGCTGTTTCACAACCGACTGAAACGCAGTCAGAAACTATCCATCCGCTGCATGAATCATTACATTTTGCAACACCGTCTACATAAGAACCTGGATCAATTGCGGAACACTCCTTTTCTGTATCCCTTTCACAGACTTCTCCAAAATCCACAATTCCATTTCCGCATGTCGCAATAAAGGGATCGTCGGTCGATTCATTGTCGGGAGTCAATGTGTCCGGCTGTTCACCGTCCGGTAAAACATGCGTATCAGGGAGTTGTGAATCAGAATCATTTATGACCGTATTATCATTTTTTACTGAACTGTCCTCGTCATTTTTTACAACTGTATTATCAGGATAGTCATATATTGAATCGTCTTTATCCGGGGTACATGCAAAAACAAAAAAAACAACAAGAAAAAGAATACTGGTATTTTTCAAAAATCTCTCCCCAATATGAAATTTAATCTTCATAATATTGTCCTGCCCTGCCGTTTAATCCGACATTTCCGTTGCTCGGTCCGCCTGCACCGCCGCTTCCAAAGACATATGTGGCAAAATACATTCCCTCAACTGAACTTTGTATCTTTACCATTGGAATGCTCGGTCCGCCGCCGCCGCCACCGCCGCTTCCGCCTGTTCCGCCGCTTCCACCTGCGCCTCCCCAGCCACCGCAACCGCCGTCATCCTGATCTCCGTCACCACCGTATGTGCCGCCTGCTCCGCCAAGTGCTCCAAATCCTCCGGACATACCGTTTCCCCCTTTTCCGCCTGCTCCGCCGTTCTTTGATTCAAGCCGGACTGTCTCAAAAACTATGTCTGTGCACTTATAAAGCCATAATGCGAAACTTCCTCCTCCGCCGGTCCCTTTTGTCCCTGCTGTTCCGCCGCAACCGCCTCCGCCGCCGCCACCGCCTGAAGAACCGTAACTGTTACATGCATCAGTTCCGCCAC
>JAGOEX010000284.1 GCA_017997475.1 bacterium | reverse complement strand
CATCTATTTTCCTGATCCATGGCCAAAGAAAAAACATCATAAATTCAGAATCTTACGCTTTGAAAATTTTTTGCTTTTCTATAACCGCCTTAAAGCCGGCGGTCACGTTTATATCGCGACCGATCACCCCGAATATGGAGAATTCATCAGAAAAGAAATTGCTGTCTCAAAAGAATTTTTCAAAGCCCTCCCTTACGGCATTGAAGACCGCAAAATCAAAACCAAATGGGAGAAAAAACAGATCGCAGACTGCTGGCCCATCAATTATTTTTTATTGGAGAAAAGATAAATGCTTCAAAACAATCCGCAGATTAAGAGTTTAATTGATAGATTATGGGACAGATTGTGGGCGGGAGGCATTTCCAATCCGCTTTCAGCTATTGAGCAGATAACATATCTTCTGTTTATGAAACGGCTTGACGATCTTGATTTGAAAGAAGAGAAAGATGCTGATTTTACTGGTGAAAAGTTTAATTCCCGTTTCAGCGGAACGATCAAACTTGATGGAATGGATAAGGAAATTGAGAAAAGAATTCTCAGATGGAGTTATTTCAAACAGCTTCCGGCAGAAGAAATGATAACTCATGTTCAGATGAAAGTTTTCCCTTTTCTTAAAAAACTTAATGGCGGCACTTCACCTTTCACAAAGCACATGGCAAATGCCGTTTTCATAATGCCCAAAGCGTCTCTGTTGGTGGAATCAATTAATATTATTGAGGAAATCTTTAAGGAAATTGAAAGAGATGCTTCAGAGGGCGGTCAGGCTTTTCAGGATATTCAGGGTGATGTTTATGAAATGCTGCTTGGTGCAATTGCAAGTGCCGGGAAAAATGGTCAGTTCAGAACTCCACGGCATATAATTAAGCTCATGGCTGAACTTGCTGAACCTCAGCTTGGCAATAAAATCGCAGATCCAGCCTGTGGAACGGGCGGATTTCTTCTTGGGGCTTATCAATACATTTTGACAACTCTGGTCAGGGCAAAAGATCCTTCAAAACTTGTTACTGATGAAGATGGTTTTGAACGGGGAGCGATAAGTGCAGTTTTAACAGAAGATGTTAAAAAGATACTGGAATCAAGCTTTTACGGATACGACATTGATGTCACGATGGTTCGTCTCGGACTGATGAATCTGATGATGCACGGAATTGCAAATCCGCAGATTGATTACAAAGACACGCTGAGCAAAACCTATAATGAAAACAATGTTTATGACATAATTATGGCAAATCCGCCATTCACCGGAAGCATTGATAAAAGCGACATAAATGAATCCATGACCCTTCCGACAACAAAAACTGAGCTTCTTTTTGTGGAAAGGATTTTCAGAATGCTCAAAACCGGTGGAACAGCGGCGGTTATTGTGCCTCAAGGTGTGATTTTTGGAAGCGGAAAAGCGTTTGTGCAACTGAGAAAGCTCATTATTGAAGAAGCTGAGCTTAAAGCAGTTATTACGATGCCGAGCGGAGTTTTCAAACCTTATGCCGGAGTTGCAACAGCAATCCTCATTTTCACAAAAGGGGGAGAAACAGAAAAAGTCTGGTTCTATGAAATGAAACATGACGGATATTCACTTGATGACAAGAGATCCAAACTCGAAAATCAAAGTGATATTGCTGACATAATCGCAAAATACAAAGCGAGAAAAACTGCTGATTTTACTGACAGAAAAGCAAAATGCTTCTTCATCCCGAAAGAAGAAATTGAAGAAAACAATTATGACCTCAGCTTGAGCAAATATAAAGAAGAAGAGTATGTTGAGCAAAAATATGACCCACCATCAGAAATACTCGATAACCTCACAACACTTGAAAACGAAATTGTCAGTGGAATCGAAGAGTTGAAGGGGCTTGTGGAATGAAAATGGAAAAACTCTCGAATCTTATTTTATCTATAGAATCAGGAGCAAGACCAAAAGGTGGGGCTATAGATTCCGGAATTCCAAGTATTGGAGCAGAACATCTCTCTGATACAGGGGCTTTTAAACTGACAAATGTTAAATATGTACCAGAAAGTTTCTATAATGAAATGAAGTCCGGAAAAATAAGCTTGAATGACATACTCATTGTAAAAGACGGAGCAACAACAGGAAAGGTATCCTTCGTGAATGAATCTTTTCCATTTAAAAAAGCTGCGATAAACGAACATGTTTTCATATTAAGAATTAAAAAAAGCATGGCGTATTCAAAATATGTATTTCATTTTCTTAGAACAAAATCAGGAAAAGATGAAATAATGAAGGATTTTAGGGGTGCCACTGTCGGCGGAATTTCTCGTCAATTTGTTGAACAAGTTAAAATCCCTCTCCCGCCACTTGAGGAACAAATACAAATAGCCACCGTGCTTTCAAAAGCGGAAAACCTGATCGCAAAAAGGAAGCAAGGCATTGAATTACTTGATGAATTTGTGAAAAGCACTTACATCGAAATGTTCATAGATAAAGGATTCGCTCTTGAAAAATTGGGAAGTTTGTCGAATAAGATAACCGATGGCGAACACAAGAAACCAGATTATAAAGAAAATGGTATTCCATTTATTTCAGTTACTAACATTACTAAAGGGTTTCTGGATTTCAATGATTGTAAGTATGTGTCCGAAGAAGACTATAACAAATTTATAAAGCGATGTAATCCTGAAGAAGGTGATATTTTATATACCAAAGTTGGAGCGACTTACGGAAGAGCAGCGATAGTCAATACAAATGAGAAATTTTGTTTGTATGTAAGCGTTGCATTAATAAAACCGAAAAAGAGTATAGTCACCCCAAAATTTTTGAAATATTCTCTCGATCACCCATTTATTAAAAGACAAGCAGATAAATCAATAAAGGGAGCTGGTGTTCCAGATTTACATTTAGTTGAAATAAAATCTTTTGATATTCCTGTTCCACCTCTTTCTCTCCAAAATCAGTTTGCCGAAATAGTTAATAAAGTTGAAGTGTTAAAGGTAAAATATCAGAAAAGTTTGGAAGAGTTGGAGAATCTGTACGCGAGCTTGAGTCAGAGAGCGTTTAGAGGGGAGTTGTGAACCATGATTCTGAACCAGGATTCACAGGATTAGAGGATTGAGAGGATTGGGGATTGAGAGGATTG
>JAGOEX010000049.1 GCA_017997475.1 bacterium | reverse complement strand
CAGTAACATCGTGAACTCCGAGATTGAGTATGGTTGACGCATAGAAACTTCCACCTCTTGAAATGATCCTTCTCATGATGTTCCAGTTCCTGGTGCCGCCGCCTTTTACATATCTTGAACCGATCACAACATTGAAACCTTCGTAAATTTTCTTAATCATTTCAGGAAGATAATGCGGCTGATGTGAAAAATCGGCATCCATCTGTATTATCACTTCATAGCCCCTTTCTATAAGCGTTGTGAACCCGTCGACATAGGCGGCACCCAACCCTTCCTTTGAATTTCTCACCTTCATTGAGACATACTGGTTATGCTTCATGAATTCATTAACGATTTCGGCGGTTTTATCAGGCGAGTTATCATCAACCACAAAAATATCCGCAACAGGAATTTCCTTGTGTACTGCTTCCATTATTTTGACTATGTTCTCTTTTTCATTGTATGTCGGAATACAGACTGCTGTTTTCCCTGCCATTTTAACCTCCTATCATTTTTTCCGCCGTCTTGAGGAAAACACCGGAGTCGCTGTCGCCCATCATTCTTGCAAGTTCTTTAATTTTTTCATCGTGTCCAAGATCTTTAATCCCTGCTGTTATCTCACCGTCAGTCACACTTTTTTCAACAAGTATGTGTCTATGTGCAACTGCCGCGGTCTGTGGAAAATGAGTGACTACAATTATCTGATTTTTTTCAGAATTCTTTTTCATTTCACCTGCCGCACTTTTTGCTGTTTCCCCGCCTATTGAACTGTCTATCTCGTCAAAAAGAAGCACACGCCCCTCTTCATCATCAACCAGTTTTACCGCAAGGAGAAGCCGTGAAAGTTCTCCACCTGAAAGAGAAGAGATATCAAACATCTTTTCCGTTCCTATCGTGTTAACAGAAAACTCAACCTCATCAAGACCGGTTTCGTTTAAATCCTTAATATAATTCAATGAAACACTGAATCTTACACCGCTCATGCCGAATCTGTCAAGATATTTTAGAATGTTCTCTTCGATCTTTCTTGCCGCTTTCTCTCTTCCGGTCCTTAACTGAAGTGCTTTCTCCATCCCTTTTTTTATGAGTGTCTGCAACTCCTTTTCCAGCTCTTTTATCTTTTGAGGAACTTTATCCATATCGAAAAGTTCATCGCTCATTGAGTTCATCTTTTCAACAAGACCTGCTGAAGACTGAACTCCATGCTTGATCATCAGCGCAGAAAGCAAATTAAACCTTTTTTCGACATCCTCGACATTTTCATCATCCTCATCGTATTTTGACAAGTGTGCGGAAACACTTCTTGAAATGTCATCGGTTTCGATCGATGCTGCACTTATTCTTTCAGAGAGCTCCTTAATGTCTATCAGCTTTTCCAGTTGAGAGGCGATTGTGTCGCACTTGGCAAGATCTTTCGAAGAATTTTCAATAAATTCAGAGAGTTCAGAACCAAGCTTTATAATTTTCGCCCTGTTTTCAATGAATTTCATCCTGGACTGAAGTTTTTCATCTTCACCTTCATAGGTCTGAAGAGCTTCAAGTTCACTTATCTGATATTCAAGATATTCTCTTCTTGCAGGATCATCTTTTTTCACAAATGCAGCCATTTCATGTCTGCACTCACTTATTTTTTCAAAGATCGCCCTGTATTCAGCAAGCTTTTTCATATTGTCCGCTTTCAGATCAACAATTCTCATCCGGTAATCCTTTTTAAAAAGCTCCCGGTTTTCGAACTGACTTCCTATTTCGATATGATCTGAAAAGATTTCGTTTAAAAACGATGCGCTGACAGGCGAATCATTAATGTATGAACCATTCTTTTCGCCAAAAAGTCTTCTTAAAACAAGCGGCTCCCCTTCTTCAAGATCAATTCCTCCGCTTTGCAGACCTTTTTTTATATCGCTGTCACACTCCTCAAGGGCTATTTCAGCCGTAACTTCACCTGTGTCACCCCATCTGCCGAGAAAACTCCTGCCTATCCGCTCGCCTCTTAAAGCTTTCATCGCTGAAACGAAAAGACTTTTTCCGCTGCCGGTCTCTCCTGTCACAGTCGTAAGTCCGCCTGAAAGCTCTATTTCCGATTTTTTTATGATGAGAAAATTCTTGAGAAAAACAGAAACTATCTTCATTTTACAAGTTTTTCCTCCGCTTCACAAACTTTTCAATTGTGTAAAAACTTCCGGTTACAAGTAGTTCAGTGTTGTTTGCATGTGCTGACAAAAGAGCGTTTTTCATTGTTTCTTCATCATTTTGCGACTTTTTTATTATCTTTTCAGCATATTCGGACGATCTTAATATTATTTCATCCGCCGAAGCCCCTCTATTCTCCTCTTCAACCGTAATGACATATATTTCAACTGCAATTCTGGCAAGCTCATTCAGAACCGCTTCAATATTTTTGTCTTTCATGGCACCAAACAGAACAACCGGTCTGATCCCCTTTTTTACGGCATGTTCAACAAGCGATCTCATCGCAGGAGGATTATGGGCAACATCAATTCTCACATCCGGTTCGATCAGCTGGAATCTTCCCGGAAGGACCATTTGTGAAAAGTCAGGAACAGCAATGTTTTTTTCTGTTATTTGAACAGCCGACACTGCAAGTTTTATGTTTTTTATCTGGTCAGGGCTTAGATCATCACGATTTGTCTCAAGATTTCCGCAGTAACTTTCATCAATGACCTTTTCAGCTCCTCTTAAAATAGCTTCTTCTTTCAACCACTCATGTAAGGGCAAAAGATTTTTTGCCCCTACGGAAAAATCACTTCCGATTACGACCGTGTCACCCTGTTTAATGATTCCGAGTTTTTCAGAAGCGATCTTTTCGATCGTGTCTCCTAAAATGTGGGTATGATCAAGTCCTATTGAAGTTATTATGTCAGTTTTCGGCCAATTTATAACATTTGTCGCATCAAGCCGCCCGCCAAGCCCCACCTCAAGAACAACCCTGTCACAGTTTTCAAGTTCAAAATGTTTCCACGCCATTAAAAATGTCACTTCAAAGAATGAGAGTTCTTCAAATCCTTCTATCTTTTTCTCAAGAAATTCATACAGTTCCCGGACTTTTGCATCACTTATATCAATTCCGTCGACTGATATCCTTTCATTGAAATCAAATAGATGCGGAGATATGAATCTTCCAGTCCTGAAGCCGTTCTTTTCAAGGGTATGAGCGATCGAATAGACTGCCGTTCCTTTTCCGTTCGTGCCTGCGACATGATAAACCGGTATTCTCTTTTCAAGAACTGAAGGAAAAGCACCTGCAACTCTGCCGAGACCGAGCTTAATCCCCCCTTTTCTTTTAAAAAGTTTTTCAAGAAAATCATTTCTCACAATTCAAACCTTTTTTTCATATCTGCAATTTCCGACAGGGTCATAAACCTGTATCCATTCTCAGTATAAAATCTTATAACTTGTTCGAATCTTTGAAGTTTATGTGCAAGATCGTATTTCAGATCGGGCTGCATACTCTTCAACGGTTCAAGATTATCACTGTCATTTACCTCAACGAGATCTATGCCGTGAAACTCAATGTTCACAATATCCCTTTTCAATGAACTTTTTAACATTAAATTTATCAGCCACTTCGGGAAACAGATGAGAGAAGTGCCGATCAGAGGAATTCCGGCAGGAGGAAAAAGTGTTGTTATCGGGATCTCCACAAGTGCCCCTGTCTTCTTCACATCTTTTATGTTTTCATCAATGAATTCGGGCTCATAAAAACCGAATGCATCCAGAAATGAAGATATTACAGATCTTGATCTCCGGCCTGCGAGCATCTTTAAATTGATAAGCAGCCATTTGGCAAGATAATACGAGAATGACGGGAACAGCGAAGAATCGTAAGAATAACTCATCTTTTTCAATGCCGAAATTATTGCCCCTGAAGAGTTGTATCCGGGACTTCTGAACCCTAGACACTCAAAACCTGTAAGATCTTTTATTGCTTCATGGTTTTTTCTGATATCCTCAAATATTTCGTCGTCGTTCATCAGTGTAAGGCGGTAATCGTGAGAATACGAGTGATTCCCTATTTCATGCCCTTTTTCTGCAATATTTCTCAAAATACCGGGCACTGCTCCGTTCAGTCCTCCGGCTGTGATGAAAAAAGTCGCTTTTATTCCGTATCTGTCAAAAAGCTCAAGGAACCTTTTTATCCCGCATTCATATACAGGATCGGGAAATGTGTCATGAGAACCGAGTCCGTGAATTGAATAATAATTGATCAGCGGATCGACATCTATATTGAAAGAAATGATCTTCATTACCGGTTTCGTATCCGGATATTCCAGAAAAGATAGGCAAGATTTGAAAGTACTTTAGGCACCCTTTTCATCAATTTTATCGACGGGGCTCTCTTTTCATCAAGAGATATCGGCACCTCTTTTACTTTTATCCCCATTCTTTCAGCCCTGATGACAAATTCACTCGCAAAAATATCCTTGCCGACAAGACATTTGTCGAGCACAGGCATCAGCGGTTTTTTTACAAATGCCTTAACTCCGTGAGTATCGGTCCCTTTGAAACCGAGAATTATTTTAAGCATAACATTGAGAACCCATGTGGCGAACCTTCTCTTAAAAGGCCGCTGGTCATTGGCTCCCTTCGCTCTTTTTGACCCGACGACCATCTGGGCATCGCTGTTCTTGAATTCAGCAAGGGCTTTTTCATAAAATTCAGGGAGACACAGATCTATCTCGTCACAGACTATTATCTCACCCCCGGCCCGTCGTATCCCTTCCTGAAGAGCAAGTCCATAGTCAGGATGCTCATAATGAAAAATGGATACCGAACTGTCAATCTTAGATAGTTCGCCCCCTTTTTCTATTGTCCGGTCAGTACTTCCATTTTCCGCCAGTATGATCTCAAAATCAAATTCATCTCTGAACTGATCGAGATCTTTTTTCAACCGGTTTACAGCTGTTTCAAGAATCTTTTCTTCGTTGTATACCGGAATTACTATTGAAACTTTTCTTTTTCCCATTTCACAGACCCTATAAAAATTCTTTGAAGAATATAATAAAGCGTTTGAAGATAGTCAAATTATTTAATCAATATAGCAGTGCATTTTCTTTAGAGAATTTTGTTTACATTTAACCTTTTTTGTGTTAATAATGGAAATGTGTTCATTTAACTATTAAAGAATCTGTTTTCAATTTGATATAAATAGATTTTTTGACGGCTCATTAAATATTGTAAAAATGGTTTTGTAATATTGTTTTTCCATTGTAAGGAGTAAAAAAATGAAAGACAGCATCAGAAAAAGAATTATTGAGAAAGCAAGGGACCTTCTTTTCACAAAAACAGAAGAAGAGATCACAATGAACCTCATTGCAAACGAGCTGAACATTACAGCTCCGACACTTTATCATTACTTTAAAGGCAAGGATGAGCTTCTCGGTGCAGCTAACCAGCTTATAACTGAAGAGATCTGTGCTCACCTTGGGATCAAGTTTCCCCCTTCAATTCCGTCCGAAATGCGTATCATAACTGCTACAAGCATGATCGCAGAGTATTTCGTAAAAACAGGTCTCCCTGTTTCCTACCTTGTTGAAGACCCGAAAGACAGACCGATCGTTCTTAAGGAGTTCAGAAAGAAATTCACTGAAATGTTCAGCAACTACCTTAAAACAAAAAAACCGGGATCAAAAGTCGGTGCAGAACAGACAACAATGCGTTATCTCTCTATCCTTCAGGCAGATCTTGCATACATCAGAAACAACAAAAAAGAGCTTTCCGAAGATTTCGCAGAAAAAGTTTTCTCTGTCCTTTTCTAAAAAATACAACAATCAACCCCCGATAAACTCATAAAATTGGACTTTCCCTTTCCAATTAATTATATTTCCGTGTAATTTTGAATTTTTCGGAGGTACTTAAATGGACAACAGAAGGAAAAAAGAAGACCGCAGAGACGATATTCAATTCAAGCTCCCCAAGGATGATAGGGGCAAATCTGACAGAAGAGGCAGGGAAAGAAGAACGAAGGAAAGAATACCTGTCAAAATGTGGATAAGGAATATTGACGGTAATGCTAACTATTTTCAGCAGACCGGCAATCTGAGTGTAAGCGGCATGTACATTATGTCTCCTAACCCGTATCCTGAAAACACTACTATCGAAGTTGAATTTCAGGTTCCCGGAACAGATCATATCGTCAGGTGCCATGCGCAGGTTCTGAAATGTAATCCTGACGGACAGTTCATGGGGCTCAGTGTTAAATTTGTCAACATGGCGGAAAAGGACAGACAGATCGTAGGAAAGGCAGTTGATGAACTTATAAGCGAATTCTGGTATATCATGGAGTGACATGGACCGTATTTACACCGATGTTCTGATTATCGGAAGCGGTCTTTCAGGTCTTTCAACAGCGTTAAGTCTTGCTGAAAAGAATGCGAAAGTGCTGATAGTCACAAAAGAGTCAATAGATGTTTCAAACAGCGCAAATGCTCAGGGCGGAATTGCAAGTGTTGTCGATTTCGGTCACGATTCATTTGAAAAACATATTAAAGACACCATTTCGGCTGGAGCAGGGCTGAACAAAGAAGATGTCGTCCGTTTTTTTGTCGAAAACGGCCCTGATGCCATAAATTATTTCAAGGATCTCGGTTGTGTTTTTACTGAGAACGAACAGGGAACACTTGATCTTGGAAAAGAAGGGGGCCACACAGAAAGAAGGGTTGTCCACGCAGGTGATATGACAGGAATGGAACTCATCAGAGCAATAAAAAAAGGTGTCCTTAACCATCCTGAAATAACTGTGCTTGAAAATCATACAGCCGTTGACCTGATCACAACCTCCAAGTTCATGCTTTCAGATCACAACAGGATAATAGGCGCCTATGTTCTGAACGATAAAGAAAATGTTATTACCATAATTGCAAAAGCAGTGCTCCTTGCAACGGGCGGTTGCGGAAAAGTATATCTCTATACATCAAACCCTGATGTGACAACGGGTGACGGGGTGGCGATCGGCTTCAGGGCGGGAGTTTCCGCTGTAAATATGGAGATGATACAGTTCCATCCTACCATTCTCTATCACGAAAAAGTGACTTCAATGCTCATTTCTGAAGCTTTGCGCGGAGAAGGTGGTGTCCTTGTCGACAAACGGGGACATTCTTTCATGGAAAAACATCATTCTCTTAAATCTCTTGCCCCAAGGGACATCGTTGCAAGGGCGATAGATTTTGAAATGAAAAAAAGCGGTGACGACTGTGTATTTCTGGATATGACAAAACTTGACGGAAATTTTTTAAGGAAAAGATTCCCCAACATTTTCCGTGTCTGCCTTGATGCCGGGATAGATATGAGAACTCAGCCGATTCCCGTTGTCCCTGCTGCCCACTACATGTGCGGCGGACTTAAAAGCGATGTTTCGGGAAAAACTTCTCTGCCCGGTCTTTTTATTAGCGGTGAGATCGCCCACACAGGTCTTCACGGAGCCAACCGGCTGGCATCAAATTCACTTCTTGAAGCGGCGGTCATGGCTCATGCGGCGGGAAAAGAGATCCTGCAATACCTTGGATCATCGACAAAGATCGTTCAGGAGCCGCCTGACTGGAACGATGAATCGGCAGGAAGCATCGATGAAAAGATCATTATAAAACAAAACTGGGATGAGATAAGAAGGTTCATGTGGAATTATGTCGGGATCGTAAGAAGCGATAAGCGGCTTGAGCGGGCGCTCAAACGGCTTGAACTTATTAAACATGAGATCAATGAATACTACTGGAATTTCAAGATAACAAGAGATCTTCTTGAGCTCAGGAACATCACACTTGTAGCCGAGATCATCATAAAAAGTGCTGTGAAACGGAAGGAAAGCCGAGGACTCCACTTCAACATCGACTATCCTGAAACAAGGAACGAAGCAATCGACACAGAAATATTACCGGAAGAAATTCTTTAAAATCAGTAATTTTAATTTTTGTATTGACTGCCACACCCTTTTCTGTTAGGTTTTGCCGTTGTTTTTTCTAATCAGGAGCGGCAGTTTCGATTTTGATGAAAAACCGTGGTCAGAACAGAATATTCTTCATCCTTATTGCTGTAGCGGTTCTTCTTGTCCTCCTTGTTGTCTTCCACGACACTCCGCAAGTTGAAGAAAGTGCAGTTGAAGAAAATACTGTCATTCCTGAAAAAGTTGAAGAGAGTTCCCCCACTGCTGAAACGGCAAAGATCAACGAACCTGTTGCAGAACCTGTTGCAGAACCTGTTGCAGAGACAGCACCGGCATCAGTAGAGCCAGGAAAGAAGGGTGATGAAGAGGGTGATGCTGCTGTCCCTGATGAACCGATAGAAAAAGATAAAAATTCTGAAATTGATGCTGAAGGGTTCATCCACGGCAAGATACTTCCAAAAAAAGGGTTTGAGGAGGCACTTCTCAAGCTCCCCGGGATTCAGCTTTCCCACACGATGGAGATTATCAACGCTATAAGATACGATGTTGACTTAAGCCAGATAAAGGCAGGCGAAGATTTCAAGGTGAAGCTTTCTAATGAAGGTGTCGTTGAAGAGTTCGTATTCTATCCCGACATCATCACTTTCCACATTTTAAAAAGAGATCCTGCCGACAGAAAACTTAAATATACCCAGAAGATAATGCCGACAGAAAAAAGGTACCGCATTATCGAAGGAGAAATAGAAACAACATTAAATCAGGCACTTATAGATAGAGAAGATGTCACCAGAACGATCCGCGGAGTGACGAACGGAATACTCGAATGCATAGTAAGCTTCAGAACTGATGCAAGAAAAGGTGACAGATACAGAATACTTGTTGAAGATAAATTTTACAATGATCAGATGGTGCCGGGTTCAAAAATACTTTATGCTTCATACGAAGGGAAAAGGGCAGGACTCAACGAAGCGTTCAGATTCGAAGACACAGATCCGAAATCAGCTTTCAATGCTCATTACACAAAAGAAGGCAAGGCACTCATTCCCAGTGCGATGCGGCTTCCCGTTGACAGAGTTCACATAACAAGCCCTTTCGGAATGAGAAGACATCCTGTGACCGGTAGAAGAGCGTTCCATAACGGAGTTGATTACGGCGGACCTGTCGGAGATCCTATTTACGCTGTGGCTCCAGGTAAAGTCATTGATGTCAAAACAACCGATTACGGCGGAAAACAGATAACTATTCAGCATGCAGACAGATCCCAGACTTACTACCTCCACCTTAACAGCTTTTATGTCAGGGCGGGCTCAACTGTCGGTCCCAGACAGAAGATCGGAACAATGGGAAGAACTGGAAGAGTAACCGGTCCTCATCTTCATTTCGGAATAAAAAGTCCGAAAGGTGAATGGCTTAATCCGCTGAAAATAAAGATGATCGCCTCCCCGCAGCTTGACGGAACAAGATTCAGTAAATTTAAAGCTCAGATGAAAGACACGGTAATTCTTCTAAATGACACTGAAAAATATCAGGAATGGCTCCGGAAATATGATGAAGGGCCTCAGCCCGAAGAGTTCTATAAGCAGTATGAACTGTAGATATCTACCTTAATTTTGCAGAAAGCTCGAATCTGTATGCCCTGTATGCTGAAAACTGAGTATTCGGATATTCGTCATCGATATATCTTTTGAAGAACAGCTGATTAAGTTCGGTGTTGTCTTTGGGATCAACTTCGACAATTAGTGCTCCGACCGGTCCGTCACCGTACATCACCTTGAGCTGATCAGGAAAGAACGATGAGCCGATCGATCCCGATGTTATAAGCCGGTTGCCGTTCTCGATCTCATTTGCTCCGCTTACAACTATGCTCAGAGAGTACCACATCGGATCATTTTGAAGAACATATTCCCATACCTGCTTAACCGTTCCGCCGTAACCGTCCTCTTTATCAGGTGTGATCTCATATTCGACAGCTCTGCTGTAATGAGTTGAATAAATGGGCGGATAGCCGAAATTTCTTGCCAGCCCGTTGTCAAACACCATAAGATTTCCGTTTTTAAGCAGAGTCGGTGTGTGCTGTCTGAACGGCCACGCAAAATCTTCATGATCCTTAAATCCGTTGAGAACTTCGACATCTGTTATCTCATCACCGTCTTTATCAACCGGCGTAAGAAGAAATTCCTGATATCTGAAATCAAAAGAACTGTAAACTTCGTGCGGTTTTCCGGCAACAGGCATTCTGTCTATAACATATTTGTCGCCTTTGAAATCACCGATATGGGTTGTCGGATCAGCTTCATCATAACCATCGATCAGAGAATCGCTGAATCCATCACTGTCCTCATCATCAATAACTGCAACAATGTGAGGTGCGAGGAACCATTTCAGATATCCTGAATGCGTTATCTTGGCAACACCGGATCTTTGAGAGCCGAGAATTATCGAATCATCTTCAGCGTTATACCATATCGCATTGTTGTGTACAGGATCGTTTTTCTGCCCTGCCGGGTCGTCTCCTTCCGTAAGCGGAACATCATAAAAAAGATCGCACACATCAGGAAATGTTTTTCTTAAATCCCATGTTCCTCTCAACTGATCATTTTCCGGATTTATCTCTATTACACGATCTTCAATCCATGGATCATCCTTCTTGCTGACACCGAGAATTATGTTGCCGTCATCCTTTATAATTATTTCGTGGTGTATTTCAGTATATCCGTGCGGCTCAACATCCCATTTTTCAATTTCATTACCCATAAAATCATATTTATAGAGAATGCTTGCTCCATCCGAAGTGTAAAGATATCCGTCATGAACAGTTATCGGGAAAGCCGCCGCATAAGGAAAATCGGTGTACCACCTTATCCTTCCCGACTGATCAACTGCGATCGCACTCATTTCGGGTCTTTCTCTCGGTGTAAAAAGCCAGTTCACAATTGTCCAGCCGCTTTCGATCTTTCCAGTAAGTTCAACTTCAGGGAAATTCTTCGGAAGCGGAGCCGTTTTGATCTTGAACTCTCTTTCAGCAACAAGTTTTTTATCTTTGTCAAATGCTTTTATTACAACAATGTTTTCATGGTCGGGGAAAAGACCAAGTACAGGAATTTCCGCTCTATCACTCAATCCGACGAGTGAATACTCTTTTTCAAAATCCTTAGACACTCCGTCGATATCTTTAACTGCAACAGAAACAGAGGTTTGACCTCCGCCCAGCCATGTACTTATCGATGCGGAAAGAGGAATGTTGCCTGACGGATTAAGAACCGGCTCATCAAAAAGCTCCCACTCGTCGTTTGATTCATTATCGGTATCTTCGTTATCAGACACTTCATTGTCAGTAACATTATCGTCATCTTTTTCGTTTGTTTTGTTTTCACCGCAACTGACAATGAAAACAAGAACAAGCAGAATCTGGAAAAAACCTGTTAAAAACCTTTTCATGACACACCCCTCGCAAAAATTATTTTTTCTCATTTGCGGTCTTTGCGATCGCATCAAGCACTGAAACAGCAATATCATCAAGATAGTTGTCTTTGAGCAGTAATCCTCTTTCCATTTTATTTGTAAGATACCCGATCTCAAGCAGTAAAGAAGGCATCCTCGCTCCTACCAGAACATAAAAAAGCGCCCCTTTTTTGTAGCCGCGGACTTTAACATTGTGTTTTTTAAGGTTCTCTTTCAGTCCGATTCCTATAGAAGTGGCATAATTCAGACTGTCTTTCACAAAATAGCTCATTGTCATGTCTACGAGAATAGTGTTGAGCAACGATGATGAATCGCTTATCTTGTTTTCGACCATTGCAAGTTTATCTGTATAGTTATCTCTTGTGTTATCAAGGTGATACACCTCAAGCCCACCGACATTTTCATCACTGAAGGAATTGGCGTGAAGTGAAATAAAAAGATCTCCGTTCATCGTGTTTGCGATTGCCGCCCTTTCTTCAAGAGGAAGAAAAATGTCTTTATCTCTTGTAAGCTTAATTTCTATCGAGTCATACTTTTGCGAAAGTTTTTTTATCCTTTTTGCAAGATTGAAAACTATGTCCTTTTCATAAAGCTTTCCGACAACTGCACCTGGGTCCTTTCCGCCATGACCGGGATCAATGACCACAACTTTTTTCTTTTTTGCCTGCGGCTCTTTTTTCTGTTCTTTTTCCTTAACTTTTTCAGACACTTTACTTTCTTTTACTTCCGACTTCTTCTCAACTTCAACAGGTTTTTTTCCGTAGTAGTCTATCACTATTCTCCACGGTTCTTCCATCTCGATGACATTGTAACTTTCGACTTTGCCTGTATCGAGAACTATCCTTATCCCCGTATCTCTCTTTCCCATCCTTATCCCTTTGAGAAATGAGTCGTATTTAACATCGGGAAGTGTGAAACCGTCAGCATCAACTGCAAGAAGATCGATATAGATCCGATCCTTGTCCTCACCTTTGAGCAGATTGTATTTATACTTCACTTTGTCACTTGGATATATCGCGACACGAATCGAACTTTCACCCGGCCAAACCTTGATATCATTGAGAATTTTGTCAGGTTTTGCTTTCGTTAGCTCAGTCAGAAGATCAGTAAGCGATGCCCTGTCCTCATCTTTTATTGAATCACCCGCAGAAAGCGTTATAACAATAAAAAAAGAGATAAATGCTAAAAACCTTTTCATCCCAAAAACACCTGCCTGAATTAACCACAACGAAATAAGCAATTGTTCAAAGCACGAGACATTATCAGATTTAAAATAGGGTGTCAATCTTCACTGATTGACTTTTTTCAAAAATTAAGGATAAATTCTCAGGTTTTCAATGATCAGAAATTGACAAAAACTTTTGAAGCTGTTGCACTTTTTGATGAGAGCGGAGATATTTTCATTCCAAGACAGACAAAATACATCATAACTTCTTTTGCAATATTATGTGACTGTGTTTCAACAATTATTTTTTCTAAACCTGAAAGATCTTTGAGATCATCTTCGGCCAGACCGATCTGAAGTTGTCCGAACTTATAATTTTTGGCAAAGCTGACAATTTTTGTCACTGCGTCATCTTTGTTCAGAAGTGATGCGTTCTGATTCTTCTTTTTCATTTTTTCCAACTCTTCCCTTGAAAAGCCGGAATGGCTGGAAGGGGTTTTTGGAACTTGTTGCGAACCTTGCCTTAAGTGGCACAGATAACTTAAGAATCCAGTTTCGACAAGTATTTTCTCTATCTCGTTCTTTTCCAGTTTGTGATCAGTTGAACCCATTATGGCAGATGCCAGGGCGTAAGCCGCGTTCCACACCTCTTTTCCTTCCATAAGTTGAAGAACCTGTCCGAATATCATCTGAAGGTAGTTGCCGGGATGCTGACCGTATTTGACGATTGAAAGAAAATAATCAATTTTATCAGCAATTTCAAGATCTTGTGCAGGAATTGACAAAAGAGGGCTTCCTGCAAATTTCCCATTGTTTTTATAAAGAGTTTCTCCTGCCGGAGCACCCATTATGATAATTATGATCTTTAGAGATACATCTTTGCATCTTGTTTGTATGTTTTCGGGAAAAGCTTCGTAAATTGAAGGGTCATCCTTGTATCGTGACACTGCATTTATCATGGGAGTGTCGCTTCCGAAATCAAAATCGTTGAGATTACAGGTGGAATTTTTCTCAGTTACAGTAAGATGCCTGCATGAATAACCGGCAAAATATGACATTACCGCTCTCCCTGCCTCGCGGTAAGCTGATCTTTCAAGTTGCTGATCGGGACTCATTTTAACTCCTGTCAAAGTTTAGAGCAATAACCTGTTTTACTTTATGCAAAAAAGGTGCCAGAAATTGTTTTACTTAATGAAAAAATTATTCTGATTGTGTAAAATTAAAGTTTTTAATTATTTGGAGACTGCTGTGACATCAAACTTCTGTGATCCGGTATATCCCGATTCAGTATGTTTGAAATTGAAAGTGACTGTCCCTTCTTCAATGAAATAGAATGTGCTTTCAAAACCGAACGCTATCGATGTGTCTTCAGTTATGTATGTGTCTTCAACATCGGGAACGACCATCCAGTCAGGGTCAGCCGTGAATTTACACTTGACATCACCGATCATTCTCGTTCCTGATGTGGTTTTAAGATAAGGGATAAACGCAACCTGTGAACCTTCTTCAACAATTATCGTTCCGGTTGAGGGCATAACATCGAATTCCTCTCCGTAAGGCTCTCTCACTTTTGTTATTACTTCAAGAGATGCAGGATCTTCAAATTTGAGGGTTATCATATCGAGCACTTTTTCATCATTTTTCGTTGTGATCTTATAAGAGCCGGCTTTTGTAACTTTTATAGTGAAATCAGGCACATCGTAAGTGTTGTCATGGTTGATGAGGACAGCATTTTCCGCCGGTTCGACAATGTGATATATCTCATCATATCTGCCCAGATATTCTTCGCCTGTCGAATATGCACCGATCCGGTGAGAAATGTTCGTCGGAAGTATCCCTGTCTTCAAATTGCCGTCAGCATCGTATTTTGTCGTGAGATAATACTTAAGCACTCCAAGATCCCCTGTCGCCT
>JAGOEX010000283.1 GCA_017997475.1 bacterium | reverse complement strand
GTTTATAATTATCTTAGGTTGCATTGTAAAATTCTATCTTTTCAATTTCGTGAATGTATTCGGTTCATTATGAACAACACCTCCATCTAAATTTGGACAATTTTTCAACACCCCGCTTTCTTTCATTTCAATATGTTCTGAGCAATTAGTACAAACGTAAACACCCGCTGAAACATTTTCTCCTGTTTTAAAATGATCTCTTGCGTCCATAGTCTTTCTCCTTCAATAAAATATATAAATCAAAATACAAGTATATAATATCACATTTTCTCTGAATCTTAAAAAAAATGTTTGGATTTTTTGTTTTATTTTTTTTAATTAGTGGCTTTTTCTATTTTTTCTACATCTGCCTGAAACATTGCATAACCTTCATCGATCTCTTTTTGGCTAAATTCAAAATCTATCAGCCTTATTATTTTCATTTCAGATGACATATATTCAATAAAATTCCAGTCAGGAGTATCAGCAAGTCTCCAATATTCCTTTGCCAAAAGAATCCTCTTTGATTCTTCTTTACATTTTTTTATA
Organism: bacterium; assembly: GCA_017997475.1. Taxonomy (GTDB): domain Bacteria; phylum UBP6; class UBA1177; order UBA1177; family UBA1177; genus JAGOEX01. Next base: position 2,580 of record JAGOEX010000283.1, on the reverse strand, counting down.
ACTTTAGTGACAGGCATAAGCCCTTTTTTAAAATTAGACATTTCGACTTCATATATTTTCCATTCTCTTTCAACACCGTGGTTTTTATGAAAGTCTTCTTCATCTGCAAATATTTGACACTTAAGCGGATTATCAAATGCAAAAACCACGTTAGATCTTGAAGAAAAATCCGAAGGTTTAAAAGAATCAATTATTTCATCAATCCATTTCATTCCTTCGCTTAAAACTCTGTTCGAGTATTCCGTCCGACTCTCTATTTTTATAATTTCACCCTCCTTGTAATCTTTTAAAGAAATCTGATACAAACGCATGTTGATTTTCTCCTATAATTTTAATTGCTTAAATAAGATCCCATCCATACACTGTTCCCCGCTCACCCGTCATGTATTGACATCATTTCACACAGCGGACAGGGATGAGTCCGTTCTTGGTGCTGCTTGTCACTGTTCCGGTTTCGAAAAGCAAAATCAATACGAAGTCTGCAACATCTGATAGCTCCGACGATGACCAGAGATAATATGTATCTCCCAAAACACTGTATTTCCCACTGCTGTCCAAAGGACACCCTTCACATGCTATGTCCGAGCAACTGCTCCACGAGAGACAACTATCCGTCACCCCGCAACTTCCTTCAGTCTGTGTAGGAAGACAGTTCTTTACAAGTTTTCTAAGTTCGCTTATGGTGGGTAATCTTCCCCCAAGGCTCCCGCAGTAATTTTTTGCTACACTCCAATTCATTGAGTTTAAAGATTTGCCTGACCACTCTAGCCCTGCGTAGGAATGGGGAAAATTATCTTCCTCGCACTGTCCATTGGAACATTCATTATCACAATCTTCCTTTAAAATCTCAATATTTCCACAGGAATCATACCACCAAACATCACTGTTGTAGCATTTTGTTTCATATCTGCTTGTGCATTCCTCTCCTGTATCCCCTCCAGAGTCACCACTATCTCCAGAATCACCAGAATTTCCACCGTCTCCGGTATTGCCTGTGTTCCCTGTATTTCCTATATCTCCGGTGTTCCCAGTATCTTCCCGGACACATCGGAAATGGAAGTTGGCGTAAGCACTGCGGCTAATTACATACCCATAGCTAAAGTCCACTAACCTTATGTTGCCTATTTGATCTGATTGCTCCGAAGACGACCAGAAAAAATCCCGGAATTGACTTCCCCGGCAGATGCTTAAAAAGGTACCACCGGTTTTTTTGTATGCCGCACGGGCTTCCGGGTAAACCATGTATTGACGCTCACTCATAATATCCTCAGTTATCATGATTCAGGCGCAAAAGTATGTTTCAGCCATCCTTCGCTCTGTCTGCTTATATCCACAGCAAGTTTGCTTGCGTGAAAGTAGGAATTTATGTTGTTAAACGCTTTCAATTCTTTCGCTATGTTCAGACACACCTTGATCTCTTCAATTGTTTCGCGCAAATCGTGCAGCAGTTCTTTTCTTTCCGCTTTCGGACGATTGTTTATTTTTATTATCATTACTGTCGTGCTGTATGTCAGATCACGGAGTTTTGAACCGATTGTATATTTATGGTATTGAGAAAAATGTGCAACGATCTGTTCAATGAAAACAGTCAGTTCCATTGATTTTCTATATATGAACAAATTTTCATATCTGGACAATTTTACACCTCAACCGGTTTACATTTTTCTCCCTATCTTTCAACCCATTCCCTAAATCCCTTTCCCTTTTAAAAAGGAAAGGGACTTAAATTTCCCCTTCTTTCCATAGAAAGAAGGGGTCAGGGGATGAGTTCAAGGGCTGGGGTGAGTTAAAACCAAGGCGGAGCGTCCAAGACGCTTCCGCTAAATAACCAAATAAAAATCATGGTCTAGCGCAAACAGCGGACATAGTTGGTGCTGTACTTGAGGGTGGTGTGCACATGCCCATTGTTGAAATGCACACGCCATGCGTAGTCTGCATAATCTGACCGCCCCGAAGACGACCAGAACCAATAAGTATCTCCAAATACCGAATATTTGCCGGATTCGTCATATTCACATCCGCCACATGGATCATTCCAGCAATCAGCGGAAGATAGACAACTATCCGTCACTCCGCATTCACCACCAGTTTCAGTTCCCTGGCAGTTTTGAATAAGTGTTCGAAGTTCCGAGATTGTCGGGAGCCGACCGCCAAGATTTTCACAATAAGTTATTGCTTCATCCCATGTCATATAATCACTCGAAGCATCTGACCAATTCAAACCGTCATGGGAATGGCAGAATTTATCACTGCCAGTACATGTTGTGCCTGAGTTTCCTGTGTTTCCGGTATTGCCTGTGTTTCCTGTATCTCCTGTGTTTCCTGTATTTCCAGTGTCACCGGAATCACTCACACAAACCAGATCAATACATTTAAGACCGGTTTTGCAATCAGAAGTCTTTGTACAACTTTCACCAAGACCGCTCTTTTCAGAACTGTCATCACCACCACACGAAACAACCATAATTGTTGAAAAAATAACAACCGCAAAAATAATCTTCTTCATAACTTACTCCTCAAAAAAAATGATAAACCTGCCCTTTATAAAAGCTCTTAAAATATTCTGAATGTCTTTGAAAA
>JAGOEX010000282.1 GCA_017997475.1 bacterium | reverse complement strand
GTGAAGTGACCATTGCGATAGTTGGAAAATATGTCGATCTGAAGGAGTCTTACAAGAGTCTTAACGAAGCACTTATCCATGCAGGGATCGCAAACAGAAGGACAACGAATTTATGTTATATTGACAGTGAAAAGCTTGAAAAGGGTGAACTCGATGTTGACTGTCTCAAGCAGGCGGATGGAATTCTTGTCCCCGGCGGTTTCGGGATAAGGGGTATCGAAGGGAAGATAAAAGCGGTGGAATATGCCAGAACAAATAAAATTCCGTTTTTCGGAATATGTCTGGGTATGCAGATAGCAACGATCGAATTTGCAAGGCATGTCTGTAAAATGGAAGATGCACACTCACAGGAATTCAATGAAAAATCTAATTATCCGGTCATTGACCTGATGGAAGAGCAGAAAAGCATAAAGAACCTCGGCGGAACTATGCGTCTTGGTGCATACACATGTCTTGTTGAGAAGGGGAGCAATGCTTTTGAGGCATATAAGAGCGCAGAAATCAGCGAAAGGCACCGTCACAGATACGAATTCAATTCAAAATTTGAAGAAGAACTTAAAGCGTGCGGGCTTAAGATAACAGGTCGTGACAAAGTGACAGGACTTGTTGAAATGGTTGAGATAGAGGATCATCCGTGGTTTTTAGGGTGTCAGTTCCATCCTGAATTCAAATCAAAACCGTTTGCACCCCATCCGCTTTTCATGGCATTCATAAAAGCTTCGATATTAAACAGAAATAAAGGTGGCTGAAATGTCAGATCTATCTCTTGAAAGCAATCTTGATGCAATCCCGCAGGAACCTGAAAAGGAACAGAAGGAGTCAGGCAAACCGCGTGAGTGGAAACCGACAGTCAGGATGCAGAAAAGGGAACAGAAAACAAGGACCAAACTGAGAATTAGAGACCTGTATCCCGACAAACAGTACATCAAGGAAGTCAACGGAAAAGAACTCAGATATTTTCTGCTTCTGATCATTCCTGTAATCATAACCGCAATATTTACAGCCATCCAGAGAGAGGACCTCTACAACAGACTTGTAGAAATACTTGTAAAGGTTCTTGGAAAGTCCTGAACTATTTTTCCATCGCGGCTTTATACTGGAATATCTTATCTCTGAGTATCGCGGCATATTCAAAATCCCATTCTGTCGCGGCCCGTTTCATTTCATTTTCGAGTTCCGCGATGATTTTGAGCATTTTGTGCTTAGGTGCTTTTTTGATGCCGTCTTTTGATTTTCCGGGGATGTGGGATTCGATGTCAAGGATGGTCTTATTTGTTATGCTTTTCGGTGTAATGTCGTGTAACTCGTTGAATTCCTGCTGTATTTTGCGACGACGCATAGTTTCATGAACTGCGTTTTTAATTGAATCGGTCATTTTGTCGGCAAAAAGGATCACTCGTCCTTTCAAATTTCTTGCCGCTCTTCCCATCGTCTGAATGAGAGCTGACTCACTTCTTAAAAATCCTTCCTTATCGGCATCAAGGATCGCAACAAGCGAAACTTCGGGAATGTCAAGCCCTTCACGCAGAAGGTTTACTCCGACAAGAACATCAAACAGGTTTTTTCTCAGATCCATTACGATCCTGAGCCGTTCGATGCTGTCAATATCGCTGTGGAGATATTTTGCCCTGATTCCTCTTTCTTTGAGAAAATCGGTCAGATCTTCCGCCATTTTTTTTGTGAGCGATGTGACAAGAACTTTTCCCCCTTCTGAAATTTCTTTTACAACTTCATCATAAAGGGTATCTATCTCATTTTTTGAAGGAAGAATTTGAGGCATCGGGTCTAAAAGTCCAGTAGGACGATTGATAAGTTCAATAACTTCAGATACATGGCTTATCTCATATTCTCTAGGTGTTGCAGAAACATAAAGAACTCTGTCAAGCCGGCTTTCAAATTCTTCAAAATTAAGCGGACGGTTATCAAGTGCGCTCGGCAGGCGGAATCCGTAGTTTACAAGGACATCTTTTCTTGCTCTGTCCCCGCGATACATTCCTCTGATCTGCGGAATTGTTGCGTGACTTTCATCAATTATGACAAGAAAATCATCCCCGAAATAATCAAGCAGGGTAGGTGGTGCATCACCTACTTCACGGTTAGTTATATATCTTGAATAATTTTCAATTCCTGAGCAATATCCGGCAGTTTCAAGCATTGCAACATCCTGGGTCACCCTTTCATAGATTCGTTGTGCTTCGATCAGTTTATTGTTTTTCTCAAAATATTTCACCCTTTCTTCAAGCTCGGTTCTTATCAACTCGACACTTTTTTTCAAAGTCTCTTTTTCAGCTACATAATGGCTTGAAGGATATACTCTGACACTGTCGAGATTCCTGATCTTTTTCCCTTCAAACGGTTTGATCAGTGCAATTTCTTCAATTTCATCACCGAAATATGAGATCCTTATCGCAATTTCCTCTTCATAAGGAGGAAATATCTCAACAACATCACCTTTGACACGGAATTTTCCCCGATTCAGATCGAACTGACTTCTTTCATACTGGATCTCAACAAGCCCGGCACAAAGATCTTTTAGCGGAAAAGTGTTGCCGGTGAAAAGTTTCAAAGTAAGTCCTCTGTATGCATCAGGAGAACCGATGCCGTAAATTGAACTTACCGAAGCGACGATCACGCACTGCTCATTTTCAAGTAAGCTCGCAGTGGCAAAGTGGCGCATTCTGTCAATGTCGTCATTCCTTGAAGCATCTTTTTCGATATATGTGTCAGTTGTCGGAATGTATGCCTCCGGCTGATAGTAATCATAAAACGAGATGAAATATCCGACATTGTTTTCAGGAAAGAAATTCTTGAACTCGCCATAAAGCTGTCCGGCAAGGGTCTTATTGTGTGCAATGACAAGAGTCGGACGGTTTAATGCCCTGATAACATTAGCCATTACAAATGTTTTGCCGGTTCCTGTCGCACCGAGTATCAGTTCATTCTTTGAACCGTTCTTAAACCGTTCAATAAGCTTTTCAATAGCCTGCGGCTGATCTCCCGCCGGCTTAAACACTGAATTTAATTTAAATTCCATGACAACTCCTCAGAAATCCGGTTGAATTATGCCACGAAAACGGAAAAGGGCAAATATTGAGTTCGTACCGATTGCAATAA
>JAGOEX010000048.1 GCA_017997475.1 bacterium | reverse complement strand
GGCTTGAAACCGCCTTTGATATGGGCGGCAATGTGGGCATCGAACGCTGAGAAATAGAAGCTGTCACCATTTCGACTTTTTGCAAGATACCACTCTTCAAGGATCAGAAACTGTTCAATTACCTTTGAAAGATCGTCTTCTGTCCAGGGAGCTGTGTAATCAGCCGCCATTATATAGCTGTTGACATTCAGCTCATCCATGACATGTTTTGCGTTTTCAGCAATATGAGCGGAAGTTAGAGGAGTTATTACACCTACAACCGCAAGATGCCCTGCTCGTTTCTTAAGTGCGGCAAGGTTTCTGACAACGCTTCTGTATGAATTTCCCCCATCACGCATCGGTCTGTTAAGATTATGACTGAACTCATCTCCATCAAGTGAAAGTTCAACACGGAACTTATATTTCTCAAAAAAATCAAGCACTTCTTCATTTATCAGAGTTCCGTTCGTCGCAATTGAAAGATGCGGTGCAAAGCCCTTTTTATCAGCAATTTTAACCACATATTCAGTAATTTCTTTTATCAGCTCAAACTGAAGAAGCGGTTCTCCTCCGAAAAAGCTGAATTTTGCCTTTTCATTATTCTCTTTGACAAAAAGATCTGCCGCTTTCATGGCAATATCTCTACTCATAAAAGAATCATATTTATGCTCGACATAGCAGTAATGACACTTCAGAGTGCATTCGCGAGTCATAAAAAGGATCATATCCATTTGAATTTACCAGAAAAATTAAATTTTCACTTCGGGAGGAGCGATGCCGCTGAGCGTTTCATCAGGAACTTCTTCGTCAGGAACTTCTGTTTCATCTTGAACCTCTGTTTCATCAGAAACATCATCAGAAACTTCCTGATCAGGTATAGGGTCTCCTAAAAGCTGCTCAACACAGGTATATGTTGTGAGGTCGCAGTAATATCCTTCTTCACAATCTTTATCTTCCAGACATTCAGGAACGGCACCGCCATCAATCTGATCAAAATCAGTCGGCTCAAAATCAGTCGGTTCAAAATCAGTCGGTTCTGAGTCTGTTGTGTTAATATCAGTTTCTTCAAAATCAGGAAGTCCTAGAAGTTCATCATGATCACTTGTTTCATTGTCAGGAGCAGCATCAAAATCATATAAAGGAACACCGTCCGTTTTAACTTCCTGCTCAAAACACCCGGGGACCGTTATGAAAAAAAGAAATCCGACAACAAGAAGAGAAAACAGTTTTATCGGAACTGCAATTACAAAAGATCTTCTGAAAAATCCTTTTACCGGATAACCGGGCTTATAATTTTTTACCGGCTTAACTGAAAAACCGCTCATTTATCTCCTCCTGAAAAATAGTTCGAAGCTTTAGTATCAAAAAGATCTCTATTTTATTTTACCCATCTTCTTTAAAACAAGTTTCTGAATTGTTTCAAGAAGAGGAACGCACTCATCAACATTAAGATGCGCCGCATTTTCACAGAGGGGTTTTTCCGGTTTAACGATTTTTGCGTTTTTATCTGTATCAAAACTTTCAACATTTACATTTATGTGAATTGAGTCATCAAACGGTTGACCTTCAAAATGGGCACGGTGGCCTGTTTGAGAAGTATCAACATTTAATTGATAAAAATTCCATAGTTCTTTGATATTACTTTTAAACTCAAGAATGTCCTCAGGATCTTCAAAATGTCTTTTAACCTGACATGACATATCAACTCCTACAAAAAGTGATATATCAAGCTTTTCAAGTCCTCCTCGACTTCCCCCCTTTTCTCCGGCTACAGCATGGTGAAGCTTACAGCCGCCCATACTTTTCCCGAGCATTATCACCTGCGGCCTTACACCGGTAACTTTTTCCATAAGCATAACAGTGTTTTTTATATTCTCGCTCAACATCCATGTTGCTGTCCTCGGTCTTCCGTAAGCACCGATGCAAAGTGCTTCAGGGGCAATTTCAGGTGTCAGATATTTCTCACAGAACCATTCTATTCCGTCATGACCGAAAAGTCCGCCGTAGCCCCCGTTTGCAACGACAAGATACCGGTGTTCAGGTTTAATTTTTACTTTTGAAGCCCAGAAAGAGTTGATATCCCTGATTTTTTCGCAGGCATACCAGTTTGTCCCTTTTCCACGGAATGATTTTATATTTACAAAAGAAACTCCGCAGTTCATTGTTGAATCGCAATGATCACATCGATAATTTGAATCGCAGTATTTAACGCACTCCTCATAATTTTCACTTTTTACCGGCTTGCATGCAGTATAATTTCTCCCGGGACCTTTAAAAGTTTTGATCTTTTCAAATTTAAAATCGCATGTACTTGATTTTACACACTTAACACATTCAGGATCAGCTGCACAATACTTCTGGCAACTTACATGATTTTCATTAAAGAAAACACTTTCCAGTTCAACAGGTTTATCTTTGTTTTCTGTACTGTATGCAAAAAGAAAGATGAACAGGATCAGAAAAAAGAATGTAATATTTTTTCTCATCATCCATTCCTCCTGTTAAATGCGTTCATCGATTCTTCAACCCCTTCACCGATCATCTTCAATAAAATATCTTTCCACTTGGAACTTATTGAATTATTTATTAAATTCAATTCATCGTCAAGAAAATCCGATAATACATATTTTTCAAGTGGTAAATTTTTCAAAGGGGCTCCGATTCCTATTCTGATCCTTGCAAAACCGGGTGTGCCGATCTCCCCTGAAATTGATCTTATGCCTCTGTGTCCTCCGTCACCACCACCTTTCTTTATCCTGTGACTGCCGAAATTTATATCAGTGTCATCATGAACAACAATAAGTTTTTCATGGCTGACATTAAAAGCGTTCATTGCTTTTAAAACTGAAATGCCTGAGCGGTTCATGTATGTTGAAGGTTTAAGCAGGATAACAGTTTTCCCTGAAATATTTCCAACTGAAATATGACCTTCCATTTTCACGCAGTATGAGAACGGAGAAAAATTAAATTGTTGAGCTATGCTGTCGGCAAATAAAAATCCTGCGTTATGTCTGGTCTTTAAATATTTATTTTCAGGATTTCCCAGTGCAGCGACAAGAACGATACCGGATTTATTGATAAGCAAAGAGTGAATTATTCAGCGGCAGATTTTTCTGCAGCAGGTTTTTCCTCTTCGCCTTCTTCAGTGGCGGACTGACCTCTTCCCTTGTTGACAACTATTACAGGAGAATCCTGATGAAAAACAGGAGTTACACCTTGAGGATAGGGAAGTTCTGATATTTTTATACGGTCGCCGATCTCTTTTTCAGTGACATCAACATTTATTTCAGAAGGAATATCTGCAGGTCTGCAGGAAACTTTAACTTCTTTTAATACCTGGAAAACTTTTCCACCGGCGATCTCGCCCAGCGACCTGCCCGACCTTGTAACAGGAACTGTAACAACTATCTGCTGATCTTCCTTTACAGCAATGAAATCAACATGAATTATGTTTGTTTTGACAGGATGTATCTGCATATCGTGGGCAACAGCAAGAATTGATTTTCCTTCATACTCAAGGTCGAAAATGATATTTTTGCCCTGAGATGTATGAAGCCCTTTGACGAGTTCCTTCCTTGAAACGGCTCCGCTAATATTGCTTTCCATAAATTTGCCGTAAATCTCTACAGGTACTGAACCGTTTGTTCTCACTGCCTTAACACTCTTCTTGCCCTGGTCTCTTTTTTCAACTATGAGCTTGAAAGTTTTCATAATAACCTCCGATATGACATTTGGTTGGGGCGGGAGGATTCGAACCCCCGGATGCCAGGACCAAAACCTGGTGTCTTACCGCTTGACGACGCCCCATTAACCTGTTAATAATTCAATTTTCCTGACTGTTGCAAATTTATCACTAAATTCATCAAGCGCATTCTCTCTTGCTTTGTCAGTGCCGAATATTGCGATCAGAGAAGAACCGCTTCCTGACATAAAAACCTTCTCGGCGCCACTCAGCATTAAGCGATTTCTGACATCAGCAAGCAGCGGATATTCTTCAAAAACCACATCCTCAAAATCGTTAAAAATGCTTTTTGTCCAGTCTTTTAAAGAACCAGTCCCAGTTTGACGGACGCTATTTATATTTACAGACCCCGATTTTGTCAATTTTTTTTTATCGAACAGGGCATATGCATTGCGTGTATTTACAATAATTTCAGGGTATAACAGAAGAAGATATTTATTTACCCGCTCTAGTTTTAACGGCTCCACAATCTCCCCTTTTCCACTTATAAAAGCCGGAGAGCCGTAAAGAAAGAAAGGAACATCGCTTCCGACAGATGATGCAATTTCGTTAAGCCGTTTTAAAGAAAGGTCTAAACCGAGATATTTGTTTAAGAACATAATAAATCCTGCCGCGTTACTGCTTCCTCCCCCAAGACCGGCACCTGTCGGTATGGATTTTTCAAGTATTATCTTGAAGTCAGGAACGGGCATATTTATATAAGATTTAAAACTGTTAAAAGCTTTAAAAATTATGTTCTTTTCTTTAGGAATAACTTCATTGATGCCGCTTGTTTCAATTTCAAATTCCGGACTTTCCTTTATTTTTAAAACATCATAAAGGTTTACAGGGATCATGAGCGATTCAATGTAGTGCATGCCGGAAACTTCGTCCTTTCCGGTGATCTTAAGAAAAGCATTTATTTTTGCAGGTGTCTTTGTTTCTAAATACATTTAAGCTTCTTTCTGAGTGCTTTCTCAACATCGGGTGTGAGAAACTGGGATAGTTCTGTGTCGCTTTTTGATGCTATTTCCTTAACAATACTTGATGAAAGAAACGAATACTTTTCAGAAGTCATAAAAAATATTGATTCAAATTCGGGCTCTATGACACGGTTTGTAAGTGCCATCTGGAATTCAAATTCAAAATCAGAAACTGCCCTGAGACCTCTTATAACCGTGAAAACATTGATCTTTTTGGCAAAATTCACAAGCAATTCATTAAATGATGTCACAGTTATTTTCGGATTATTCTTAAATATTTCAGATATTTGTTCTTTTCTCTCTTCCGTAGAGAAAAGAGTTGTTTTGTTCTTATTCTCTCCGACTGCAATATAAATGTGGTCAAAGATCTTCAGTGCCCTTTTGACAATATCAAGATGGCCTAAAGTGAAAGGGTCAAAACTGCCCGGATATATCGCTTTTTTATCCATTTTCAATCCTCCCAGCTATAAAAGAACGAAAGGTGTGTGTCTCCGAATTTTTTATTTCTGTTTGTCCATCCATGTCTGCTCCATTCAGTCAAACTGCTTCCTTCGACACATATTACACATACTTCGTCTATAATATCTGAACTCAAAATTCTTTCAAGAAGACTGGGGATCTTTTCACCCATTGAATAAGGAGGATCAATGTAGATAGCGTTGAATTTCATTCCGGAAAAACAATTCAGATCAATGGAAAAGACATCTCCGTTTATAACTTTGACAAGATCATCCAGACCCAGTTCTTTTGAATTTGATCTTATCTGTTCCGCCGCTTTAGAATCCACCTCTACTGCACATGCGCTTTTAAACCCCCTGCTGACAGATTCGAAAGCAAAAGCTCCGGTCCCGGAAAAGATGTCAAGGAATTTTCTGTCTTCAAAATTTATAACAGAAAAGAGTGAGTTGAAAAATGCCGCCCTGACTTTTTCACATGTGGGGCGCAAAGATGTGGACGGAACCCGGAATTTTCTTGCTTTTAAAGATCCTGAAGAAATTCGAAGAAACATTTTTACTGGCAGGCCTTAAGAAATGCTTCGACCTGTGCCCTGTCAGGAGCATCCGGAGAATACTGTATGTACTTTTTATAATTCACACACGCCTGTTTCTGATTTTGAAGATAAGCATAAGCTATTCCGAGAAATTTATATACCGGACCGTTTGTCGGATTTATTCTGGACGCATTTTTGTATTCATGTAAAGCATCGGTATATTTTTTGTCTGCAAGAGCTTTATGTCCTGCCTTCACATAACTGTCAAAGGTGCCTTTTGAATCATTCTGAGGACGGACAGTTTCTGCTTTTTTCCCGACTTTCGGCTGTTGTTTCCGTGCTTCTTTCTTTTTAAGTACTGGAACCTGTTTTTCAACTATTTGTTTTTCATCCTGTTTCTTTTCAACATTTTCAGCCGGCTTTACAATTTCTTTTTTATATATCGGCTCAATATTCTCTTCATCGATATCCTCAATATCTTCTTCATCCGGAACAGCAGGATTTTTTTCTTCTGTTTCGTTTATGGATACAACATTTTCTTCACCGCTTTTGTCATCCGGAATAAGCGCGAAAATCAGAACAACAATGAAAAGAACAGCCGCAGCAGCTGCACCTATCAATATTTTTCTGTCAGGCATCTTGAATCCGGCCCTGCCTTTTTCCTCTGCTTCAGGGTAGAGCTCTTTGATAATATTTGCTATCTCCTGCTGCTCTCTGTCCGGCTTGGAAGAAAAGAATTCGTCATTCAAAGTAATCCTTTCAGTCGGACCTCTTCCCTTCTTTTCCTGATCTTTACCAACCGGCTGTTCAGCTTGTTCTTTCTGAACAGGGTCGGCTTCCTTTTTTTCGACAGGTTTTTCAGGTGTTGCAAGCTGTTCTGTCATAGAAACAACAGAAACATTATCACTGGCACACATTGGACATGTGGTCCTGCGATCAGGAACTTCTGCTGAAAAACCACAGTTGTTACAAATAAATTTCATAGCTCACCCATTCAGTGGTTTTGCTTTTATTACAGGTTTCCCTTCCTTTTCTTCAATTGAGAACTGGACATCCGAACATTTATACTTGGCCATTATCGAGGCGCGGTTAGTTCTAACTTTTCCTATAAACGATCTTTTTTCATTTTCCGTTACTGTTTCACCGTTCCTTTCCTTTACTTTGCAATAATCCAGCCAGAGTTGTTCCATGGGATCCAGCGGTTCCGGCTCAGGCGCAATGCTGTTTGTTATCAAACCTTCTTTGCTGCCCACTTCCATTATCTGGGTTTTTTCATTATCATCGCTGTCAAAATGTGATGGAGGAGGAGCTTTGGCGGTACTTTTTACCGTGCTTCTGTTTTCCGAAAGGGCCTGTACCGGTTTTCTGGGAGTGTTCTCTATGTCATCTACACCGAAAGGATCAGGTATCTGCGACTCAAAGTCTGATTTCTTATTTAAAACCGCATCTTCCCTCCTTAAACCGGCATTCCCGATCGGGCCTGATGATGCATCGGCATTTTCAAAATGTCTCAAATATTTTGAAACAAGGGTGTTTAATGCAGAAACAGCAATATCTGCACCGTGAGAATATTTTTTCATTACCAGCTTTTCACCGACCTTCATAACTGAAATATCAGCCGCCAGATTTCTGAAGACCTTGTCTATCGTATGAGTTACTATGAAGGTGAAGAAAAGCGTTATCATTATTCCGGCAAGTGTATACAACAATGAATATAGGACTACTTTGGTATAATCCTCCCATCCCGGCATTGTGGATACTAAAGTTATAAATACAACCTTTTCGCCACCCAGCATATCATAGGGCATAAAGTAGCTGTGCACATGGGTCCATCTGTTGAGTTCTTTCTGTCCTTGAGACTTTATAAGATCTTCAACGGCGTTCTTTACTTTTTCGTTCCCGCATGAATTTTCAATTTCGCTCCATTTGGAATTCATTGTTTCAGTAATGAATTTGTCACCCATGAAAACTCTGACAGGCATTGGAAAATCATTGACATTGAAAGCAAGAGTGAGTTTTTTCACACTGACTGCCGCAAAAAGCTTCTGGCCTTCACCGGGCACCTCCGTCATCATAGGAACAACCCCGAGGAGATACATCGTATCATTTACAAATATTGATCCGTCAGATGCATAACCTTCTTTCAATGCCCTTTCAACGGCAGGGATTCCTTTTTGTGAAGACATAAGTTTTATATCACCCGCGACAAAATCACCGTTTTGGTCTACGACTACATATTCAGTAAGTGATTTTATTTCGGCTATCCTGACAGGTGCGTTCCTTGATGCTTTCTCAAATTTCAACTGTCTGGCGACATTGAAAGAGTTGGCGATGAGAGAATATGTTGTATTCTTAACTTTTTCCTCTACCAGCTTAACACTGTTTTTCGGACCCTGCTGAATATCGATTTTAGCAATAAATGACCTGAAAAGAGTAAAATTTACCGCTGAAAGAGCCGAAATTACAACGGCCATTAAGAAAAACACCTTTAGTTTTAAACCGAGGTTGCTGAACATTTTTATATCTCCAAACTTTTAATGATCATATCAGTCTCCCGGCATCGATATTGTTGTTGAATATGATGTCGAATTTATGCTGTACACAGTCCCTTCCTCTATTCTGTATCCTATATTCTGGGCTGCATTTGAGATCATTACAAAATCTTCCTGATAGACCCATCTTATACCGTAATAGACCCTGACAGTATATGTCCCCGGAGCTATGTCGGGGATTTCTATTCTGCTTGAACCTTCATTCACCACAAAAAGATATGTGCTCTGCAGAACCCTCACATAAACCGTATTCCACTGGAACAATGTATCAACGAGAGTATAGTCGCCGGAAGAAGAAAACACATGCGTTATTGAACCTTTTGCGGGGACCGTCAGTTCGACTTTTTCGCTGTTTTCCCCTTCTTTGAGAATATTTATCTTTCTTGGAAAATCCTCCCTGTTCTCAATCGTCAGAACTCCTTCAGTCGGAAGCAGAATATTGCTTCTGCTTATTCCCGCACCTATAAGCTCAAGGGTTTCATTAACATTTTTAATAGTCTGATATCCTTCTATTACAAATGAATATTTCTCTCTTTCCAGAGGTTTGGGGACTTCAAGAACCGGAAAACGCCAGTAACCGTCAACTATTTCTGTTGTTTTGTGACCTGCCTTTTCAATGCCTTTTTTATAACTCACAAGAAGTTTAAGCATTCCTGCTTCTGCATTGAAAGGATGAAGTATCAGGAAAACAATGACGACAACAAAACAGGTTGTTCTTTTCAAATTGTTCACATTACCTCTTTGATCTGCTTTTTTTTGAATTTTCCAATTCATCTATCTGCTCTTTTATTGAACTTAAAATCTCATCATCTTCTGTAAGCTTTTCCGCTTCTTTCAAAACCTTAACTGCCTGATCCGGTTTATCTGCCATAGTATATGCCTGGGCAAGCCCTGTGAGGCATGCAAGATTTTCACTGTCTGCTGAAAGTATTTTATTGAAAAGAGTTATTGCTTCAGAGAACATTCCCATTGAAAGGTGACTCAACGCCATATCATAAAGGTCTTCCGTTCCTCCGCCGTATTCAGATGAATTTTCAAGAACATTTTTCATCTCTTTCATTGTGTCGGAAAGGTTATCCTCCTTTCTTACCGGAAGAATGTCTTTTATGCCGCTTAGAAAACGGGAATCGGGATAGTTGATAAGAAGTTCCTGAAGAAGCTGGGTTGCACTTGCAAAATCTTCAATGCTTATATAGAATTCAAGTTCATCAAGCTGTACCTGAGGCGGTTCCTGAAGTTCAGACAGAATATCCATCGTCATGTTTTCAAATTCAGATTTTTCAGTGCCGCTCTGTTCATCGGCAACATTTGTCAATTCAAAAGGTTCTGAGCGTTCTTCCTGCTCTATAAGTTCAACCAGTTCGTCTTCGTCTTCGTTTTCAGAAACAGCACTGACGGTCTCTTTCTGCGGAAGATCGGGTATCCCGTCAAAAATATCATTGTTCTGGATGTCACTGTCCAGATCCCTCATGTGTTCAACGATCAATCCTTGTCTTTTGCTGATCCTCGGATCGTCCGTACCGACTATATTTTCTGCATCGACTAGAAGTTCTTTTGCCTCCTGATATGCCCCCGTACTAATCTTAAGATCTATGAGCGACATTATAAGATCACCCGCCGTTTCTATTTCTCCCGACTCGATATTTGCCTGGATAAGAACATCTATGGCTTCAGGAGAGGTCTGCCATTCTTTACATGACTGGATCTTGTCTATTGCCTTGTTGAAAAGTCTGTAACTTAAAAAAACTCCGGCTTCCTTTATTGCGGTCTCGATATCTATGACAGGGGCGGACTCTTCAGTTTCTGTAACCTGATGTTCATCTTTTTCATTCTCTGTTTCGTCAGCATCTATGTCTATGTCGAGAACGAGATCTATATGTTCATCTTCTTCGCCCATATTCATCATGCTGGAATCAATTTTATCAGAAATGAGGTCCCTGAGCTTGCCCTCTTCCTTGAGTAGGGAAAGTGCCTCTCTGTCGTTTGGATCAATATCAAGAATTTTCCTGTATATCCTGTCTCTTTCAGGAATGTCCTGTCTCTGAGCACAGGCAACAGCGATCTGTTTATATGTCGATATGAGTTTTTTGGTTTCACCGAGTTTTTCAAAAACAAATGCCAGTTTTTCAAGAAATTCTATCGAATCCGGTGTGTCGACTATAAGTTTCTGAAGAACTGCCAGGGCATTTGAATAACTTCCGCTCTTAAGATAAAGATTGACCAGGTCTCTTCCTATCGCACTTTCACTGTTCGTTGCTGTATAGAGAAGTTTCAGGACACCGGCATATTCATTCACTTTATCGGTGCCTTTTAAAGACTCGGCGACCGGAAGAAGAAGTTTTTCAGCTTCGTGATACATTTTTTCGGCAACAAGCATGTTGCCGAGCTTGATTGAAAAGTTAATGTTGCCGGGGAACATTTCGATCATTTTTCTTAAAATGTTTATCGCGGCAAGTTTGTTCCCGATCTTTGCATAGTAATTGACAGCAGTCTGATATCTCATTGTCGCATCTTTGATCAAACCGCTCTGTCTGTCGTAGTCGGCAAGAAGAACATTTATCTTGCCATGCTCGGGATTTATCATCAATGCCTGTTTGAGAACTGCCTTTGCCTTGTTAAGAAAACCTTTCTTTTCAAAAAGTATCGCCGCCTTTTCATAAAGCTCGATAGCTTTGTCTTCGTTCCCCGCCCTCGCATAAAGCTCCGCAAGGCGGACATAGGCCCTGTCATCATCAGGTCTTTTCTTTATAAGATCTTCGAACTGCTGAATTTCTGTGTCGTTTTTCTTTCCTTTAAGCAGAAACCGTCCGGGATTTGTATTTGCCAATTTGATTACCTTTAATTTTACTTTTTAACACGCTCAATGTAAGTGAATTCTTCAGTGCTGATCCTTATCACATCTCCGGTTGAAATGAAAAGCGGAACCATCACCTGTCCTCCTGTAACAAGCTTTGCCGGCTTGTATGAAGTTGTAACAGTGTCTCCTTTGAAGCCGGGGTCTGTTTCAACGATCTCGAGCTCAATGAACTGAGGCAGATCAAGTGATATCGGCGAGCCGTTATAGAAAAGAACCGTAACTTTTTCGTTTTCCTTCATATATGGGATGGCATCTTCAATTACTTTCTCGTCTATTGATATCTGTTCGAATGATTCGCTGTCCATGAAATAGTAGTGGTCTCCGTCAGTATACAGGTATTCCATAACCTTTTCCTCAAGATCAGGTTTGTCAACCCTTTCACCGGAGAGAAATGTTCTTTCCGCGATAGAACCTGACAGCACATTTCTAAGTTTTGCTTTAATTACAGCTCTCCTTTTCTGCTGTATATGCTGAAGTTCAACGATCTGATAAGGAATTCCATCAATTTCTATTCTCAGCCCCTTTCTGAATTCTGAAGTCTGAATTGCCATTTTCAATCTCCTTTATGTTAAAAAAACAACCCCTCAACGAAAAAGCACCAAATACTAATGTTGAGGCGTGTTTTTGTCAAGTTTTAGAACTTCTGTTCTCATAATTTTTTAAAATTAAATATAGTGCCTCTACTGCAGAAGCATAAGTATATATCCCGAGCCCGCAGATAAAAGCGGAAGCGATGTCGCTCAGAAAGGAACGGTGCCTGAAATCCTCTCTGCCGAATATGTTTGTCAGGTGGGCTTCAACAAATGGAATTCCGCTGCAAAGTGCGGCATCCCTTATAAGAACGCTTGTATGTGTGTATGCTCCTGGATTCAGAACCATTCCGTCACATTTGCACCCTGCTATCAGCCCTGCGAGCTCTCCTTCAAGATAACTGTTCATGAATTCGATACTTACCGAAAGCTGTCCCGCTTTTTCAAGGGTTGTTCTTACAAGATCATCCCTTGTAAAAGAACCGTAGACAGAGGGCTCTCTTGTTCCGACTTTATCAAGAAGGGGACCTTCAATAATGCAGATCTTCATATGAAATCCTCGTCGTCATTTATTTCATTCCACCTTATCTGTGCCCACAGCGAAAGAAGATATGCCGCATCGGGTCTTGATTGAGCCGCTTTTGATGCGCCGTTTATCACTTTCATTACATCTGATCCTTTTTCAGATGCGATCTCGCGTGACATTGATTCCGCCTGCATCCAGTTCTTCTGTTTAAGGGCTATAAGCACCATTGTTTCAGTGATCATTCCACACCTCCCCGGAAAACAATTTGAAGCTAACAGATTGATTTCTGTGAGTCAAGAAAAGTTGCCTTTAAAATGAACTTCTGATATTTAACCGCAAGTTGCTGTTTTTTATAAGGAGAATCAAATGCCAGTGATTTCAAGTGCTATCATCAGCGTTTTTGACAAAAGAGGGCTTACGGCTTTCGTTTCAGAGCTTCATAAAATGGGCGTCAGCATCTATTCAACAGGCGGAACACATAAAATGATAAGCTCGGAAGGAATCAGTGCCGTAAAAATCGAAGATTACACCGGTTTCCCGGAAATGATGGACGGCCGTGTAAAGACAATGCATCCCAAGATCGCAGGAGGGATCCTTGCCTGCCGTAATGATGAAAAACACATGAAGTCGGCTCGTGACCACGGAATAAAAATGTTCGATATGGTCGTAGTAAATCTCTATCCTTTTAAAAACACCGTTGAAAAAGGCGGGGAAATGGCTGATATTATTGAAAATATTGATATCGGCGGCCCCACTTTGATAAGAAGTGCCGCAAAAAATTTTAAAGATGTCGTTGTGATAACTTCGCACGAAGATTATGCGGCGGTGATCGAAGAAATGAAAAACAATAACGGAGCTGTTTCGATTGAGACAAAATTCCGGCTCGCAACAAAAGCGTTCTCCCATACTGCACTTTATGACGGCTACATCAGCTCTTATTTTTCAAAGATAGACCATAAAGGCGAGATACTCAATGAAGATCCGGGGATAATAACCCTTCAGTTTACGAAAAAAGAGCATCTGAGATACGGTGAAAACCCCCATCAGAAAGCTTCGTTCTATGTTGACAATTCAGGGATCACAGGAACAGTCGCCTCGGCAAGACAGCTTCATGGCAAACAACTTTCTTTCAATAATTACATGGACTTGGAAAGTGCAAAAAACATCGTTGCAGATTTTGATGAGCCGGCTGTCGCAATTGTGAAACATACAAATCCCTGCGGAGCGGCGATCGGAAAAACTTTAAAGGCGGCGTATGAATCGGCACTTGCCTGCGACCCTGTCAGTGCTTTCGGTTCGATAATTGCTGTCAATAAAGAGCTTGATGCTGAAACCGCAATGGTAATGAAAGAGCTTTTCGTTGAAGCTGTAATAGCACCTTCCTTTAGCGAAGAAGCCCTTGAAATACTTAAGAAAAAGAAGAACATACGCCTTATAGAGACAGGGACTTTTGCAAAAAGGCCTGATATGGACTGGGAATTGAAAAAAGTTTCCGGAGGGCTTCTTATTGAAGATGCCGACAGAAGGATAATAACTGAAAATGATCTTCAGTTCGTTACTGAGAAAAAACCTTCCGCTGAAGAGATAAAAGAGCTCCTTTTTGCACAGAATCTGGTGAAACATGTAAAAAGCAATGCCATTCTTCTTTCAAAGAACGGTGCCACAGTTGGTATAGGTGCGGGCCAGATGTCAAGGATCGACGCTCTTGAAATTGCTATCAAAAAGGCCAATTTACCAGTGAAGGGATGTGTGCTGGCAAGCGATGCGTTCTTTCCGTTCAGAGACAGCGTAGACATGGCGGCCCGTCACGGTATCAAAGCGATTATTCAGCCGGGCGGTTCTGTAAAGGATGAAGATTCAATTATTGCATGCAATGAACACGGCATATCAATGGTCTTCACAGGCATAAGAAGTTTCAGACATCTTTGATATTAACAAACAGGAGTTTCAATGAAAACTTATTCAATCAATCTCCATCTACCTGAAAACATTATTGAATCTATTGAGGTTAAGCAGCGTACGACATTTCTTGATCTGGCAATAAAATATCAAAAGAGCTTTGACTGCAAAATAGTCGGTGCCGTTTTTAACAACGAACTCTGCGAACTTAAAAAAGAAGTGTCTGATAACGGGAATCTTGAACTGATAACGCTCAGGGACAAGGATGGTTATCTTTTCTATCTCAGAAGTCTGTTCTTCATTCTCATAAAGGCCGCGTCCGAGATGTTCCCTCATGCGACACTGCACATTGAATACAGCATCGGAAACGGATACTACTGCTGGTTTGAAGGACTCGAGTGGATAGAGCCGGGAGAGATAGAAAAACTTGAAGCAAGGATGAAAGAGATCGTAAAAGCGGATATCCAGTTCTCAAGAAGAAGGGTTCCG
>JAGOEX010000281.1 GCA_017997475.1 bacterium | reverse complement strand
ATCTCGATGATGACAGTTTGATTGATGAAAATGGTGACTCAGATATTCAGGAAAAAGAGGAATGTTTTACCGAAGTTTACGATAACTTCGTTTCTGGTATAGTTGGTGATGAATCGTGTGTCTATCCGGGAGAAAGATCATTCCGGCTTGTTCATTTCGTGGAACCGGTCAATCACGAAATTGTAATGTCAGATTCAAAAGTATATGCGATGGTAATTGACAAAATAGAATCGGGCGAAACAGAAGATTTTTCTACATCATCAATGCCTGAATCTCCATACTGGTTTTCTTCAGAAAAACTTAAATATACTGATGTTTCAGGAATTCCTGAAGGTGAAAAATGTTTTGATACTGACAGATATACTGTGAGATTCAGTGGATACGACAGGTCTTTTTTCAAAGATTCAATGATCGGAAAAAAGATCTTTCTTCATGTTTATGGAAATTACATGGATGGAGCAGTTATTTATATGATCACTAACGAAGACGATATATGGCTGACATTAAATACAACCGGTTCAGGTGGTTATAAATGGGATTCTGTTTATCGGCCAGGATTTGAAGAACTTACGCCGTCAATGACAGCAGTCCAGAAAAATCTTACATCATGTAAAGAGATTTGCATAACGGAGGATTATTCAGTTAAAATAATAACTGATTACACCTTCCAGCCACCCGTGGAAATCACCATCGAAGGTGAAGAAACTGTTCTTTTGAGGAACGGAGAAAGTAAGGTAATTAATAACTTTGAATATTTTGCCGATTTCAGCGTGACGGTTTCTGAAAACGACCCAGATGGACAGTTTACAAACGGACAGGATGTGGATCCATGTCCATCTTCAAACGGACAGTTCTATTTCTCAGTTCTTAATATTGGTGCGCTGAAATAATGAACAGACAGGCAATTACAAAATTCCTGATATTCCTTCTTCTTTTTGCCGGGATAGTTGAAGCAGAGCCTGCCACAGAAGATGAAAAAGACAACGCTATTACGGTTTTCGGGGCGTTCAACACATTTACGGTTTCCAGTTGCTCAACAACTGACAAGTACATTCAGGGAAGTGTGGGAGCAAAATACGATAGAAAACTTGATGAAAATGTCTCAATGCATGTTTCAGGAACGTACTCCAGATCAAAGAGAATAGCTCAGGAGTTTGATCCGGATGATGAAAATGATAAGCCCTCTGATCTTGAGAGGATATACAACAGCGGAATGGGTTCGCTTGGAGTTTCCTACAGTACAAAATATTTCAGAATGAGAACTGACTTTATGCTGAGCATGTGGAAAGAATATTTCAAGGAGGATCCTGACCAGTTTATATTTAAACCTATGGGTGGACTTCTTCTTGAAGCGGGCAAAATGGATTTTATGTGGATATCAACAGGAATCTTTCATCCGGAGTATCCTTTCGGTATGATCCAGATAGCATTCAATGTTAAGATAAAAAACGTGGAATTTGGTGGTGGACAGGCTGGTTGGCTCACAAATATAACTACCTGGAGAAAATATGAAGACAGCACATCTTTATTTCTCCGTGCCAGAGCAGAATTCGGTGATACATTTGCCCTGCGAGGCATTTTCAACCTCAAACCCGGTGCTGATTTGGATCAGATGTTTGAAGGTTCCCTCGGATTGGAGTTCAGTTTTTAATCAAAATCACAATTTCGCGCGAATTTATGTCAAATTTCACACAATTTCGCGCGAATTTATGTTGACAGGCGCATAAATTCGACGATAATCCTTTTGTGTAAATGGATCATGAGGTGAAAAATGTATGTAAAAAGAGACATTGAAAAAGATTTAATTAATTTGCTCAACTCTTCTGTCTCAAGGATCATCCTGATAAGCGGAGCAAGGCAGACAGGCAAGACCACAATGCTTCAGAATTTCAAATACGATAAGGAAAAACTGATAATAAACCTGTGGGATGAAAACACGGAAGTCCAGTCACTGAAAAATGCAGATACTTTTGAAAAGTTCTCAAATTATCTTGTTCAGTTCTTTAATTTTAAGCCCGATGGAAAAAGAATTCTGATAATTGATGAGGCACAGGCATCAAGATCGCTTGGAAAATTTATAATGCAGATGCATCGTGAATGGACAGATCAGAAAGTGATCCTTTCCGGATCAATTCTTTCCAATCTTTTTGATGAAAATATGCCGATGCCTGTCGGAAGAGTTCTTGAAATTGTTATGAGGCCGATGAATTTCAGGGAATTCTTAAGATTTTCAAATAAAGAGAATTATTTTGATCTTCTTTTTGATTCATCAGGTGTTCTTGATGAAAATATTCATGAAATTTTAATGAGCCAGTATGAACAGTTCATTTTTGCAGGCGGGTTGCCCGGAATAGTCAGTGCATATATTGAAAAAGAACCGCTGCTGATCCATTTTGAATCACTTCTTAACAACTTTTACAGAGATGCCGACAGATATATTCACAATGATAGAGAAAACCGTACACATGCTATCCAGTACGGAACTTTGATGGAACACTGCCTTAAAACCATCGGTCACAATGTTGCGTTCCCTACAACGAACAGCACAATTCTTTCAACAGATTCGCCGTCTTACAGAATAATACTGCCAAAAGTGCTGGAAGCGTTGAGATCGTGGCATATTGCTTATTATCTTAACAACGAAACCTTTCAGCAGACTTCAAAAAAAGGATACAGTTCAAAAAAATATGTTTTTGACACGGGAATAATGAATTTTCTTATAAACTCGATGATGCCGGTTTCTTTGAAAAACGGAAATGAAGTGTCTGCAAAACTGCTTGAAAATGTTGTCCTACAGGAACTTGTGACCTATGCAGGATCGCTGAGAATGATAACGACCTATAAAAAGAACAATAAGTCAAGGAACGAAGTTGATTTCATAGTCAGACACAATAACATGACAATCCCCGTTGAAGTCAAGCTCGCAGATAAGCCGTCATTAAAGCCCGTAAATCAGCTTCTTGAATTTATGAACGACATGAACGCTAAAAAAGGTTTTGTAATATATACCGGAAAACCGTATGTTGAAAATACCGGTGACAAGAAAATTAAATTCATTCCACCATATCTGATACCTGAAATCTTTAAAATCGGATAATTTTCGTGCTTATATTAAAAAATATCGGATAATTTT
>JAGOEX010000047.1:10257-14670 GCA_017997475.1 bacterium | reverse complement strand
ATAGTATCAATTCTGCGATTTTGTTTTAATAATTTTTTTGCAATTTAGATTTCAGGGGTTAGAATCGGCTGAAATTTTGGTTTTTCTTAATTGTTTAATGAGGTAAAACATGACTATCAGAGATGAATTTGCCAAGTGGAAAGAAGGTGCTTACGGCAAGACAGTTGCAAAATTTCCCGAAAGGAAAAAAGAATTTAAAACATCATTCAACGAAGTGATCGAGCCGGTTTATGTTCCCGGTTTTGAAGATCCGCAATATCTTGAAACAAGGGGGCTGCCGGGACTTTATCCATTTACACGGGGCGTTCAGTCAACGATGTACCGCGGAAAATTCTGGACAATGCGTCAGTATGCAGGGTTCGGAACGGCGGAAGAATCAAACAAAAGATACAAATACCTTCTCGGTGCAGGCCAGACAGGGCTTTCTGTCGCTTTCGACCTTCCAACCCAGATCGGTTATGACTCAGATCATCCGATGAGTGACGGCGAAGTTGGAAAAGTAGGCGTTGCGATCGATTCGCTTAAAGATATGGAGATTCTTTTTGACGGGATTCCGCTTGGTGAAGTTTCCACATCAATGACCATCAATTCAACTGCCGGCGTGCTTCTTGCAATGTATATCGCAGTTGCCGAAAAGCAGGGATTTACTCCTGACAAGCTCAATGGAACAATACAGAACGATATTTTGAAAGAGTATATTGCAAGAGGAACTTACCGTTTTCCGCCGAAACCATCAATGCGGCTTATCACCGACATTTTTGAATACTGTGCAGCAAATGTTACCAAATGGAATACTATTTCAATTTCCGGTTATCATATCCGTGAAGCCGGCTCAAACGCTGTTCAGGAAGTGGCTTTCACCCTTGCCGACGGCATTGCCTATGTTCAAGCCGCAATAAAAGCAGGTCTTGATGTCGATGTGTTCGCTCCGCGGCTTTCTTTCTTTTTCAACGCTCACAACAATCTGCTTGAAGAAGTTGCAAAGTTCAGAGCGGCAAGACGGCTCTGGGCTGAGATCATGAAAAACCGCTTCAATGCAAAAGATGTTAAATCACAGATGCTCCGTTTCCACACTCAGACAGCAGGCTGCACACTCACCGCTCAACAGCCTGACAACAATATCGTCAGAGTTGCGATCCAGACACTTGCGGCAACACTTGGCGGAACACAGTCACTTCATACAAACAGCAGAGATGAGGCACTTGCACTGCCGACAGAAGACAGCGTAAGAATTGCACTCCGTACTCAGCAGATAGTGGCTTACGAAAGCGGCATTGCAGACACAATTGACCCGCTTGCAGGAAGCTATTTCGTTGAAGCGCTCACAGACAGCATCTATGCAAAAGCAAAGAAATATATAGATAGAATTGATGAACTCGGCGGAATGGTTGAAGCGATCGAAAAAGGGTTTGTTCAGCAGGAAATTCAGGACAGTGCTTACACTTATCAGCTCGAAGTTGAAAAAGGGGAACAGATCGTTGTCGGAGTAAATAAATTCCAGGTCAAGGAACTTCCTCCGTCAAATCTGCTCAAAGTTGACCGTTCAATTCAGGTTTCACAGATTGCAAAAATTAAGGATGTGAAAGCTTCAAGAGATAACGATGCAGTTGTGAAAAAACTCGCTGAGATCAAGGCAGCAGCTCAAGGAACTGAAAACCTCATGCCCAAAATCCTCGAAGCGGTAAAAGTTTATGCAACTCTCGGCGAAATCACAGGAACATTGCAGGAAGTATTCGGCGAACACAAAGAATCAGTAGTTCTTTAAGGAGGAAGAAATGAGATGGATGCCTTTTATTATTACGACATTGGGGGCATTGCTCATTTTTTCTTGTATCGGTTGTTCAGATGGAAAAAACAAAGTTGATTCTGATTCAATTTCAATTGCTGACGAAGATGCTTCAGTTGAATATGACAATGCTGTTGACGAAGAAGTCGAGGATAACGATTTTAATGACGAAACAAAGGATGTTGATGAAGATTCACCGGATGAAGATTCTGATTCAGTTGCCCAATATGCTAGCTGCTACGATGAAATCCCTGATGAACCTTATGAAGGGTTGTTTGCAGATCCTAATCTTGAAAAACAGATAAAAAGCAAGTTGGGGATTGGCGAGAATGAACAGTTAAAAGAGTCTGACCTTGAACAGATAACAGATTTATATATTAGGCAAATTAAAGATTTTCGTGGACTTGAAAAACTTATTAATCTTGAGAAATTCGGGTTTTCTGTCGGTGGCAACATCTATGATTTTACACCTTTGTCGGGTTTGAAAAAAATTAAGAAATTCACTATTTTTTATAATGATTTGAACGATTTTGATAATATGAACTGTCTTGACGGATCGTTTTCCAAGCTTACATCCATTGAGGAACTTGAAATAAACGGAACTGAATTAAAAGATGTTTCACCGATTGAACAACTGACAAATCTCAAGATACTGGATATAAGTGAAAATCAGATTGAATTTCTTCCGGAAAACATGGAGAATTTGCAAAAACTTGAAGAATTATATCTTACATATAATAACATTGAGGATATCACTCCGCTCAACAAATTAACAAATTTAACGGTTTTGTTTTTTCACTACAACAAAGTTACAGATATTTCCGCTATTGAAAACATGGAAAAACTTATCCGCTTCGGCTGTGCTGATAATAAAATCACCGATATATCAATTATTGTTAGTCTCACCAATCTAGAAATGTTAATTGCCGACCAAAATCAAATAATGGAAATTCCAGAGAAAATCGGAAATCTGAAAAAACTCAAAACTATCAACATAAGTTATAATAATATAAGCAATTTGCCATCGTTGGCAGGGCTTTATTCGCTTCAAACTTTATATCTCGGCAATAATGAAATATCAGATATGACACCGCTTGATTCACTTGAAAATCTTGAAGTTCTTTCAATACCATGGAATAAAATTACTAAGGTGCCTATATTGAAAAATTTAAAATCCCTAGAAACTCTTTGGTTAGCACTGAATGAAATTACTGATCTTTCAGGGTTCAGTGATAATGATTCATTTCCGGTGCTTAAAAAAGTTGATCTCAATTACAACAAAATAGAAAACGCTGAACCGCTCAGAAAAAGAGAAGGTATGGGATCACTCTCAATCAGAGAAAACTGCATTAAAGATCTATCTCCACTTGAAGAATTGAAAGAAAGCGGTTGTTCAATTTCAGGGATGGACGAACAGCTTGAAAGATGTGAAGATACAATGTTAACTCTTGCAGGAGAAATGAAGTGGAAGTAGCACAAATCATTGCTCTTGGTGAAAATGAAAAGATTGAGTTCAAAGAATCTTTTTCAAAGGAAGTGGTTATCTCTCTTGTTTCTTTTGCTAATTTTCATGGTGGAACAGTATATGTTGGAATTACAAATAATGGTAAAGTGAAAGGAGTTTCTATCAATCAGGAAACGGTACAGCAATATATAAATGAAATGAGAAACTCTACTCAGCCTGTTATTGTTCCGGAAGTTTCAATTGAAGAAGTTGCTGGGGGGAAAAAAATACTCATTATTTCCATATCAGAATATCCGATTAAGCCGGTTTCTTATAAAGGCAGATACTACATCCGAAGAAAAAACAGCAACCATGTAATGAGTGTTGACGAAGTTATAAATTCAAGGCTTCAGTCAATGAATACAAGTTGGGATTGCTATCATGACCCATATCATGGAATGAAAGACATATCTTTTGAAAAAGTGACTGAATTTATTAATAGAATCAATGCGATAAGAGGTAAAAAAATAGAAGATGATCCCAAAACCATTCTGAGAAAATTTGAACTTATCAGAGAAGAAAAATTGACCCTGGGCTGTTTTCTTATGTTCATGAAAGACCCGAGCATTGTTTCAACAATTGAGCTTGGACGATTTCAGACAGATACAATCATAAAAGATGCTTTGACATTAAGAACCGATCTTTTTTCCGAAGTTGATCAAGTGCTTGAATTCATAACGAAACATATAAACAAGAGATATGTTTTTACAGGCAGTGTAATGCGTGAAGAAAGATGGGATTATCCACTTGAAGCATTAAGAGAACTTGTAGTAAACGCAATAGTTCACAGAGATTATTCGTCCCCAGTTGACACAGTTATTAAGATTTATGACAATAGAATTGAGTTTTTCAATTCAGGAGGATTGCAGGGGGATATTTCTGTCGATGAAATAATTAATGGAAAACTCTCCTCTAAACCTCGCAACAAGCTTATCGCGGCAATGTTTAAAGATGCCGGAATAATTGAGAAATACGGCTCAGGAATAAAAAGAGTTGTTGAAGAATTCAGGAAATACGGTCTGCCAGATCCGGTTTTTAAAGTTTCTCCGAATGATTTTCACGTTACTGTTTTCACATTTCCAGAAAATGAGACTGTAAATGAGACTGTAAATGAGACTGTAAA
>JAGOEX010000047.1:0-10157 GCA_017997475.1 bacterium | reverse complement strand
GGTACTCCGTCAGAGGAATTCATTAAATTCATTAAGGAAAATGTGAAAAAATAATGGGAACACCTCTTGCGTCCGACTTTAGAGTGCTGGCAAAGCTCATAACTAAAATTGAAAATGACCGATATGGATCGGAAGATATTTTAAGAGACCTTTACAAGGAAAATTCTGAAACGATAGTTATCGGGATCACTGGGCCTCCGGGGGCAGGCAAAAGTTCACTCACCGACAGAATCATAAAGGAATACAGAAACTTGGGTAAAAATGTCGGAGTTGTTGCAGTTGACCCTTCATCCCCTTTTACAGGTGGAGCGATCCTTGGTGACAGGATAAGAATGTGCGACCATGCAACAGATCCGGGTGTTTTCATCCGTTCGATGGGAAGCAGAGGGAGTCTCGGCGGTCTTGCACCGGCGACAATTGATGTTCTCAATCTGATGAAAAGTGCCGGTTTTGATGTTCTGATAGTTGAAACCGTCGGAGTAGGACAAAGCGAGATCGATGTGATGAGCATTGCTGACACAGTGTTACTTGTCCTTGTCCCGGGAATGGGCGATGATGTTCAGGCACTGAAAGCCGGAATCATGGAAATTGCCGATATTTTTGTCATCAACAAAGCGGACAAAGACGGAAAAGAGCGGCTTGCCGCGGAACTTAACATGATAATAAATCTCAACCGCCACCGTCTTGAATGGGAACCGCCCGTTGTTGAAACGGTTGCCACCGAGAACAAGGGAACAGTTGAACTGATGGAAAAAATAAGAGATAGAGGAATGTGGCTCAAAAACAAAGGCGTTTTGGCAAAGAAAGACAAAATAATCAATCAATTCAAGCAGATGGCTCTTGACAGAATAGGTGCCAATATTCTTGCAATTTTAAATGAGCAGGGTATGTTCACCAGGTGGAGTGGTGATTTGATGAATGGAAAAACGAATCCGTATCAGGCAATGAAGGAACTTGATGAAATGATAAAAATAGAATGGGGGAAAAAATGACAAGAAAGATCAATCACATCGGTATCGCAGTCAACAACATTCAGGATTTTGTGACCCTTTACCGCGATGTTCTCGGCCTTAAATATTCGGGTGAGGAAATTGTTGAAGAACAGAAAGTCAAAGTTGCTTTCTTTGATATCGGTGACAGTAGAATTGAACTTCTTGAGCCGACATCACCTGACAGCCCTGTTGCAAAATTCATTGAAAAAAGAGGTGAAGGGATGCACCACATTTCCATGAGCAGCGATAATGTTGAAAAAGACATTGAAGCAATGAAAAATAAAGGGATAAAAATGATAGATGAAACTCCAAGAAACGGAGCACACGGAACAAAGATAGCGTTCATCCACCCCAAGGAAACAAAAGTGCTTATTGAGCTCACCGAGGAAAAACATTAATATTTTCAACTGAATTTGGAGTATGGAAATGGTAACCATTGAAGAAAAACTGGCAGATCTTAGGTCCAGAAAGGAAAAAGGGAAACTGGGTGGCGGTCAGAAAAGGATCGATGCTCAGCATGAAAAAGGAAAACTGACAGCCCGCGAGAGGATGTCTAAACTCCTTGATCCCGGAAGTTTTGAAGAATTTGATGCTCTCCGCTGCGGCACAACCCCCGGAAGTCCTGTAGGAGACGGCGTTATAACCGGATACGGAACCATCGAAGGAAGAAAAGTGTTTGTTTTTGCTCAGGATTTTACTGTAGCTGGCGGATCGCTTGGAAAGATCGTCGGTGAAAAGATCTGTAAGGTGATGGACATGGCTATGAAAGTGGGTGCACCAGTCATAGCAATGAATGATTCAGGCGGAGCTAACATTCCTGAAGGGGTTCTTTCACTTAACGGATATGGTGAGATTTTCAAAAGGAATACTCTTGCAAGTGGTGTGATTCCACAGATATCTGCAGTTTACGGACCGTGTGCGGGCGGCGCAGTTTATTCACCCGCTCTAACCGATTTTGTATTTATGACGGAAACAAATTCTTATATGTTCCTTACCGGTCCCAAAGTTGTAAAAGCCGTTACTCACGAAGATGTAACTGTCGACCAGCTTGGGGGATCACTTGTCCACATGACAAAATCGGGTGTCGCCCATTTCTCACATCCTACTGAAGACGAAAGCATTCAGCAAATAAGAAAACTTCTTTCTTTCCTGCCTTCCAACAACATGGAAGAGCCGCCAATTGTTGAATGCACAGACTCCTTTGACAGAATGGAAGAAGCCCTGAACACCATTGTTCCGACAAATCTGAACAAAGGATACGACATGAGAGATGTCATTCACATGGTGTTTGATGACGGAGAGTTTTATGAAGTCATGCCGCTTTATGCAATGAATATCCTCATCGGATTTTCACGGCTTAACGGACGGACTGTCGGTGTTGTTGCAAATCAGCCCAATGTTCTTGCGGGATGCCTTGACATCAACGCTTCCGACAAGGCGGCAAGATTTGTAAGATTCTGCGATGCGTTTAACATTCCCCTTATTTCATTTGTAGATACTCCCGGATTCCTTCCCGGCACAGGTCAGGAATACGGCGGAGTTATAAGGCATGGTGCCAAAATGCTTTATGCATATAGCGAAGCTACAGTTCCCAAGATCACGATCGTTACAAGAAAATCAACTGGCGGAGCATACCTTGCAATGGCTTCCAAGAACTTAAGGAACGATCTCAACTATGCATGGCCCACAGCTCAGATAGCTGTCATGGGCGCAAAAGGTGCTATCGAAATACTTATGAAAAAAGAACTTGATGCCGCGGAAGACAAGCAGAAATTCATGGCTGAACAGGAAGAGCTTTACAATGAAAATGTTGCAAATCCTTATATTGCTGCGGCTCACGGTTATATTGATGATATTTTTGAACCGAAAACAACAAGACCTAGACTTATCAAGGCTCTTGAAATGCTCAGTACCAAAAGAGATGATCTGCCTGCAAAAAAACATGGCAACATACCGCTTTAAGGAGGAATTATGTTTAAGTTTATACCAATGGATTCAATTGCCACAGGTGCTTTACAGGAAACAAATCCATGGATACTTCTCATTATAGGCATGGGCGTTGTAATTTCTTCTCTTGCACTCCTTGCGATTCTTATAAAGTTTTTTGCAATAGTGATGGGTAAAAAAGAGCAAAATAAAACACAGATTTCTGTGTCTGCTACCACTCCGGTGACGAGTGTTCCTACCGAGGATGACGAGGCGGTTGCAATTGCTTCCGCTTTATATCTTTATGCAGCAGAACAGTCAGTAGTTCCAGCTTTAACGGAAAGAGTACAGGTTTATAATATCAATCCATGGAATAATGCGGTAAAAGCAGAACAGTGTCGCAGATTTCAAAAATGGCAGTCAATTAAGAAGTGAGGATAAAATGAAAAAATATAATTTAACGATAAACAGTAAAAACTACAATGTTGAAGTTGTTAATTTCGATGGAAAAAAGGCCACAGTGTCTGTAAATGGCAAGCCGTATGGTGTCGATGTGGCTTTTGAAAGCAATGAAGCAGTTGTGGCTGTTCCCAAGAGTACCGTTCCGAAATCTGTTGTTCATTCTGCTCCGGTATCAAAGCCGGCAGAAGTGGCGGTATCGGGATTTTGTGTCCGTGCACCGATGCCTGGTCTCATTTTAAAGATCCTTGTTAAAACCGGCGATTCTGTTTCTGCAGGTCAGAAAGTTATGTCAATGGAAGCCATGAAAATGGAAAATGATCTGAATACTTCAGTTGCAGGAACGATAAAGGATATGAAGGTAAAAGAAGGGGACAATGTCAGGGAAGGGGATGTGCTTATTGTAATAGGTTAATTCTGGCAGCTATCCAGCTAAATTTCTTTTGGAGAATGCTCATGCGTAGGATATTGTTATTTATTTTTGTTATTTCTTTTTATACATTGTTATTCGGTTATAATGCGAATGATCTGTTCGTTTCTGCAAAAAGCGGAACTAAAAGTCAGATAGAAATGATTATTCAGGACGGTGTTTCGATTGAAGTGAGAGATGCTGATGGAAACACTCCTGTTATTGCCTCGGCCATAGCAGGCAAAGATGAACTGGTGATATTCCTTCTGGAAAAAGGAGCTGATCTGCAGACAACTAACATTAAGGGCAGAACTGCACTTATGGAAGCTTCTTTAAATTCACAGTTAAAGGTCATCAGGGCAATTCTTAAAAAAGCAGGCAGCAATAATATCAATTTACAGGATGTAGATGGAAATTCAGCACTTATGCTTGCGTCATCAGGCAAGAACGCAGAGGCGATAGAACTGCTCATAGAAAATGGAGCGGATATCAATGTTCTGAATAATTCCGGTGAAAATGCAATATTGCTTGCCGCTAAATTTAACAATCGTGATGCAGCGACTTATCTTTACAGCAAAGGTGGAATATTGCCCCGGCAGTATGAAAGTGCCTATTCATGGGTGATGGCACCTGAAAAAGAACAGGGTAATATCATTGTCAAGTATTTTAAAGATTTCCTTAAAACGACTTCTTTTCATCATTTTGCCTGGGGTAACCTGATAATGATTCTGGTAGGTATCTCTTTTCTTATACTTGCCATGAGATTCGGTTTTGAACCGCTTTTACTTATTCCGATCGGTTTCGGTATTATCATTGGTAACATTCCGGTTGCTTTCGGTGATGCAGTGGGTCTTTATGAAAAAGGTTCGGTGCTTAACTATCTTTACTTTGGAGTAAAAGAAGGTATTTATCCGCCGCTTATCTTTCTCGGTATCGGAGCGCTTACCGATTTTTCGTATATGATATCAAATCCGAAACTTATACTGCTTGGTGCCTGTGCACAGGTCGGTATTTTTGTTGCTCTCCTTGGAGCATACTATTTGGGGTTCAGTATTCAGGAAGCTGCATCAATAGGAATTATCGGCGGAGCTGACGGTCCCACGACGATTTTTGTTACAAGTAAAATGGCTCCTTATCTTATCGGTGCGACAGCGATAGCCGGATATTCATATATGGCTCTGGTACCTGTAATACAGCGTCCTATCATATATCTTATGACGACAAAGAAAGAAAGGCTCATAAGAATGGCATCGCCAAGAAAAGTTTCAAAGATAGAAAAACTGATTTTTCCTGTTGCAACATTTATTCTCTGCTGTTTTATTGCTCCAGGCGCTCTTCCTCTTATGGGAATGCTTCTTCTTGGCAACCTTCTTAAAGAATCAGGATATACAGACAGACTTGCAAAGACTGCCGGGAACGCTATGGTTGATATAGTTACAATACTTGTAGGTCTTTCTGTCGGTGCAAGTACTTCTGCAGAATATTTTCTTACACCGTCAACACTTCTGATAGTTCTTATCGGAGCAATAGCATTTATTTTCTCAACAATAGGCGGTATCGGTATTGCGAAGATAATGAATCTTTTCCTGAAAGAAGGGAATAAGATAAATCCGATTATCGGTTGTGCCGGAGTTTCCGCAGTTCCCATTGCAGCCCGTGTCGCACACACAGTCGGTCGTGAAGCAGACCCTGAAAATCACCTGTTGATGCATGCAATGGCACCGAATGTTGCAGGCGTTATCGGTTCTGCAATTGCAGCAGGCATACTTCTTGGTCTTATTCCTCACTAAAATAAAAAAGAAAAGGCCTCAAAATGAGGCCCGTAAAGAGTTTTGGCGGAAAAACTTTCGATTTACAGCGATAAAAGCCAGAACAGCTTTTTCTCAACTGCAACTATATTAGTAACGCTCCGGGATGTTTTTTACGAAAAATATTTAAAAAAAATTTTCAGGAGGTATAGTGCTTATCTTAATTCTTTCGGGGAGGTGCCGGAAATGTTCAA
Organism: bacterium; assembly: GCA_017997475.1. GTDB lineage: Bacteria > UBP6 > UBA1177 > UBA1177 > UBA1177 > JAGOEX01. Next base: position 4,369 of record JAGOEX010000047.1, on the reverse strand, counting down.
TAAATTTATGGCCATGGTTCTGTTTTTGATTGTTTTTCCACTTTCAGGGAATGAACAGGAATTTGTCGAAAAACTGTTTAATCAGGCGGCAGTTTCTCTAACTCAGGCAAAAAAACAGTGCTCAGAACTGCCGGTTAAAAACAAAGCCCTGATAGATGCAATGGCAAATGTCCATAAAATTGCAAAGGAAAAGCGGAATCCCGCAGTAAATGTTTTTGCTGAAACTGACTATCTCCTTGGATTTCTTCAGGAAAGAATTAATGATTCCTGCTCAAGGATCAATCTTGCAGACCTCGAATCAATAAAAATAATCATCGCCACAGAGATAAATGAACTCCTTGAAAAACAGAAAAGTTCCAAGAATTTTGAACAGTTCATAGATAACATCTTCGGAACCGAATATTCAAAATTCCTATATCTTACCGCTACAGTCTCAACACTTGAAAAAATGCACACCGACTGGGGGGTAAAAATGTCCTCCGACAGACAGAACATGAGCAAAATGGTGAGCAATATCAGTGCAGGGAACAAAATTTTAAGAGAAGAACTCACCACATTCACAAAGTCATTTAAGCTGTATTATGAAGGGGTTACGCCTGCTGTAAAATCAAAATAAAGCTTACTCTTTCGATTCAATCTCTGTCACCGTTACAAATCCGTCTTTTCCGCCAAGGTTATCATTGTCATCAAGTCCGCCGGTTGTGAATCCGCTTATGATGATCTTTCCGTTTGAGATATTTATATCATTCACTTTTTCTTCTCCGGCTGTGCCCCATGCTTTTATTTCTTCAAGATTGCCGGATGTGTCTGATTTAATTAAGAATATATCAGATTCTATTTCGCAGAGCCGGTTTTTTCCTGCTGTTCCTGAAACATAAATTCCGTCATTTTCATCTATTGCTATTGAGGTTGCCCTGTCTCCAAATTCAGTGCCGAACTGCCTTGTCCATTTCTTTTTTCCAGTGCTGTCCCATTTCGTCAGATATGCATCGGGGCAGAATCCGCCGGGACAATCCGCTCCAAGATGAAGATTCCCGTCAATTACTCCGAATGTATAACCCGCAACATAAATATCACCGGCACTGTCAAGAGCAACATCAATCGCTGAATCAACTTCAACTGATCCCCAGATCCGCACCCACCTTTCTTCAAGGTTTTCATCAAGTTTGAAAATTATGCTGTCACTTATTCCTGTTTCATAGACATATTGGTCTCCTCTCCTCACATCAGTTCTTCCAACCATATAAATATTTTCAGAATCACTCGCTACCGACATCCCTTCTATTCTCTCACCAAACATTTTAAACAATCCCTTATCTCCAGAACTGCTCCATTTTCCTATAAAAGCATTGCATCCAAAACCAGATGTATATTCAGCTCCCTCAATCGAACCATAACTGCCACCAACAACATATATCTCATCGTTTTTAGAAACATGAATGTTGTTTGCCCAATCATTTTGTCGAGATCCAGCAACTGATCGCCATATCAAATTACCTTCATTGTCAATTTTCATAACAAAAACATCACTTATGCCCAGAAAAACATCATAGTCACTGAAACTCCCCCAAGTCGAACCAGTAACAATAATGTTTCCTTCTGAATCAACTGCTCCTGCAGAAACACAGTCCCAGTCTTTTGTTCCAAAAAGTTTTGTCCATTCTAATGTTTTTTCTGAATTATATTTTGAAACATAAACATCTTTTTCTCCGATTTTTTCCACACCATTAAGCTTTCCCCAAGTGTTACCAACAACAAATATATTTTTTTCTGAATCAGTAAAAGAAAAAACGACCTCATCATCCTTCTCTGAGCCAGCTAATAATGTCTGCCTTTCAAAATCATTCCCGGATGTTGCAACTTTATTGTTTTCTTCATTATAAAAATATCCGACATCATTTATTCCGTAATTATATAAATAATAAGTTTCTCCCGGGATTGGTTCATACGCTCCACTTTCTTCCAATCCAGCGAACTTTAATCCTTTGGCATCCTCATAAATTGATGTGACAACTAACCCGCTTTTTGCACCAATGAACTTTTTGCTTCCTATTTCTTGACCTGTATTAGGATCTATAGCTATTAAATACCCTTCTTTTGGAGCATCTTCCTCTCTACTCACTCCTCCAACAATTAAAACCCCGTTTTTATCAATATAAAAATCATATGCACTTTCAATAAAATCTCTTCCATTTTCCGTATAATCATTGTTGAATATTATTTTACCATCTTTGTTAAATTTTGTAATATTTATAAACCCAAAACTTTCTTTTCCACTTACATCTGACAAAACAAAAACAAAATTATCTTTTATTATAATCTTGTTTGCTGATTCAACTGTAAAAGAGCCTGTTCCCCACTGCTTCCTCCAAACAACATTGCCATTTTTATCTGTTTTTATAAGAAACGGATCTGGACATGATGACTCTCCTATAGGGCCAAATTGAAAAAAACCATCACAGTCCCCTATATTCCCTGCATTACCTTTTTCTCCAACATCTCCTGTAGTATATCCTACAAGATAAATATTTCCGGCATCATCAATTTCCATATCATTTATTAATGATCCTCCCGGACCCCATATCTTTTCCCATAAAAGATTTCCTTCAAAATCTGTTTCAGCAAGATAAAGCAGTGGAAAGGTTGCTTTGCCTTCTTCATTCCAACCTGCTATAAAACCAGCTACAAATAACGATTGATTATTTATTTTAATAGAGTAAAGAATCGCACTTCCTAGTTTATAAAAACCATTGTATTTCCAATCTTTTTCCCAAATAACTTCACCACTCTGAGAAAAAGCAGCCATCCAAAATGTATTATCATTTTTTGTTCCACAAACATACACTTCACCATTGTCAGCAACAGTGAGATCGTTTACATCTCTTCCACGACCAACTTCCTCAAATATTACCCCCCATTTTGTTGTAAAATCTGGATTTAGACATCCAACCATACTAAAATTGATGTGCCATGGATTTTGGAACTCATTCCATGCTCCTGTAAAAATAAGTTCTCCATTTTTTAAAGCTTTAATTTTCTCGACATAAATATCTTCTTTATAGGTTAAGTCCCATTTGTCATACTTTTTGTCCTCACAAGATTCCTCAATTGCAGGTTGATCTGTATCAGAATCATTAAAATCATCATCTACTATTGTTTTGTTTTCACCACATGAACAGAATACAATTAATACCAATATAATCAGAACCCTTTCAGCCACTTCAATCATTCTTGACTCCACTTAAAGAAGCACCCCCCATTAAAAAAAACAGGGGATGCAAAATTAATAATTAATATCAAATATAAGGGCAAAGATTTTCTAACATTACTGGAGTATCGCACAAATCTGAAGAAGGACTATACGGCGGCGGAGTTCCATCAGATGTAGCATACTGCCATCCAGCATATGTTGTTACAGGAACAAGACGCCCGTTCACATAAATCCAAAGTGTTAAATAAAGATTCGCACCAAAACGCATTCTCAAAAGATCATTATCCTCGCAAATATCGCATGCGGTATATTCATTATAGTCACCATATGCTATAATCTCACTTGGATCAGTTTGAGTACAATAACTAACAGAAGAACTTGATGAACCTCCTGGACAATGCCAGTCCTTTGTAAAGTTTCCCCATAACATATACAAAGGGTTATACCTTTCAAACTTATACCTGTAACCTGTATAGCCACTTGTATCAAGACCTCCAGCGATCTTAAGACGCCTGTATGTTGGGTTGTCAAATCCTGCATAGGCATATGATTCCATAGTAACAGTTTTTGTTCCAACCACGCGGGAAATAAAAGATTCTACAGCATCAACTGTTAAAAGTTGTGCACCCATTGGAAGCTCCTTTACAGCTCCATCAAAGTCAACTTCATACTCAATACCGTTTTCATCCATGTAGTCAAAAGCATCCTGAGCATCTTTTTGAGAATCTCTTTCAGCACTTACTGCAAATAAAACAAATGAAAACATCGCAAGTATCGCTAAAACCAATATCTTTTTCATCATTTTCTCCAAAAATTTCGTTAAATATTAAACTCTTAAATTTTAATGAGCTGTTTTCCCGACTAATTTTTAAGGAGGGACGCCTGACCGGAATTTTTGTAAGAAAGAGTGATGAATGAATGAATGAGCAATAAGTGTGCCAGAATTGCGTTTAAACCAAAGGTTTTCATCACTTTCTTCGTTTTTTTTTAAATTAACAACACAGCTTATGCTAACAGCGACTAAGTTTCATGTCAAATTATTTTTGGTTCGTTTTGTATTCAAACTTATATATCCTAATTTAAACATAATGATTTCTGATGTTTGTGAACGCTTCAGGATCTTAGGAAAGCTGATAACGACTGTAAGTTATTGAAACT
>JAGOEX010000280.1 GCA_017997475.1 bacterium | reverse complement strand
GCCCGAAGACATACCAGTTCCCGAAAAAAGCATAACCGAAGTTGAAAAAGAACAACTGAAAAAACTCAAAAAACCGAAAAAAAAATTAATGCTGGATGAATAAAGGAAACCCTTCCACCTTTCCACATTTCCACGGGCGAACACACGGATTCGCCCCTACAAATAATTTGATATCTCCCACTTAAAGTTTAGAATAATCGGGATTGGAATTGGAAAATGGATGTTTTTATATTCCGTAGGGGTTGATCCATGTATCAACCCTGATTTGCATTTTTCTGTAGGGGCGACATTTATGACGCCCTGTGGTTGGAATAATATGTGTCGGGGGTTTGTAATGGATAAGAAGACGCTTTCAGAAAGAGACATCTGCACAAAGTTCATTACTCCTGCGGTTGAAAAAGCTGGCTGGGACAAGCAGACACAGTTACTTGAAGAAGTTTATTTTACTGATGGCAGAATTTATGTCCGTGGAAAATTGACAGCGAGAGGAAAGGCAAAAAGAGCGGATTATATTCTTTATTACAAACCGAATATTCCTATTGCGATAATCGAAGCAAAAGACAATAAACATACTGTCGGAGCCGGAATGCAGCAGGCGCTTGATTATGCAAGAATCCTTGATATTCCCTGCGTTTTCAGCAGTAACGGCGACGGCTTTATGTTTCATGATAGAACCGTAACAGAAGGAGATATTGAAACAGAGCTTGATATGGATAGTTTTCCGACTCCAAAACAGCTTTGGCTCAAATACAAAAAATATAAAGGCATTAAAACTGATGATGAAGAAAAGGTCGCATCGCAGGATTATTATCTTGACGGAAGCGGCAGGAAACCGAGATATTATCAGCAGATTGCAATAAATAGAACAGTTGAAGCAATTGCAAAAGGAACTGACAGAATTCTTCTTGTCATGGCAACCGGAACTGGAAAAACTTACACTGCTTTTCAGATAATTCACCGTCTCTGGAAAAGTGGAACTAAAAAGAGAATTCTTTTTCTGGCAGATAGAAACAACCTGATTGATCAGACCAGAAGGGGTGATTTCAAACATTTCAAAGACAAAATGACTACTGTTAAACACAGGATGGTTGACAAGAGTTATGAAATTTATCTGGCGCTTTATCAGGGTTTGACAGGGAATGAAGAGGAAAAAAATATATATAAACAGTTCAGTCCTGAGTTTTTTGACCTCATAGTTGTTGATGAGTGTCATCGCGGAAGTGCAAGGGAGGACAGTGCATGGCATGAAATTCTGAAATATTTCAGCAAAGCGACTCACATTGGTTTAACTGCCACACCGAAAGAAACAGACACAGTTAGCAATATAGAATATTTTAATGATCCTCTTTATACTTATTCATTAAAACAGGGAATTGATGATGGTTTTCTTGCTCCATATCGAGTTGTCAGGATCGGTTTGAATATTGATCTTGAGGGTTGGCGTCCTCCAGTCGGATTCAAAGATAAATGGGGTAATGTTGTTGAAGACAGGATTTATAACCGTACTGATTTTGAAAAAAATATCGTGGTTGATGAAAGAAGAAGACTTGTAGCAAAAAAGATAACAGAATTTTTAAAAGGTTTTGACAGGTATGCAAAAACTATTGTTTTCTGTACTGACATTGAACATGCAGAAGGTCTTTCATCTGCTTTGAGAAACGAAAATTCTGATGTTGTTTCAGAAAATTATAAATACATCATGCAGATTACAGGCGACAATGATGAAGGCAAAAGAGAGCTTGACAATTTTATAAATCCTGAAGAAAAATATCCGGTTATCGCAACTACTTCAGAGCTTATGACAACTGGCGTTGATGCTCAGACATGCAAAGTTATTGTTCTTGATGCAAACATTTCTTCAATGACAAAATTTAAACAGATAATCGGTCGGGGAACCAGAATAAATGAAGATTTCAATAAGCTGTTTTTTACAATAATTGATTTCAGAAATGTTACAGATCTTTTTGCTGATTCTGCTTTTGACGGTGATCCTATAAGGGTTAAACCGGAAAATGAAGAAGTTGATCTTCAGACGATAATTGAAGAAGAAGAAAAAGATGAAACACCTATAATTGACGAAGAAAGCGGAGAAGAGATTGAATTTGTGCCACCTGAAATAAGATATCCGGAACCGAAGGATTATACAGGGGAAGTAAGAGAAAAAAGAGAAAAAATATTTGTGAATGGAGTTGATGTTGCAGTGCTTGTAAGTCGTGAACTTTACTTTGATAAAAGCGGAAAGCCGATAATGACAAGTCTCAAAGATCACACAAAAGAAATCATAAGAGGACAGTTTGCTTCGCTTGATGATTTTCTGACCAAGTGGAATCACTCAGACAGGAAAGAAGCAATTATCAGTGAACTTGAAGAACATGGCGTTCTTGTTGAATCGCTGATGGAAGCAGTTGACAAAAAAGTCGATCTTTTTGATCTTATCTGTCATGTCGCATTTGACCAGCCGCCATTGACCAGAAAAGAGCGGGCAAACAATGTGAAAAAGAGAAATTATTTTGCAAAATACGGCGAAAAAGCGAGAAAAGTCCTTGAAGCACTCCTTGATAAATACGCAGATGAAGGAGTAGAAAACATTGAAAGTCTTGAAGTCCTCAAAGTAAAACCATTGAACGAATTCGGCTCACCAATTGAAATAATTAATGAATTTGGAAGTAAAGAAGAATATCTCAAAGCAGTGGAAGAATTGGAAAGAGAATTGTACGGGGTGGCGTAATGAACATTGAGAAATTGATTCATCTTTTTCAAAATACTCACAATGAGTTGCAATCAAGAGTGGCAAGAAGCGTTGACGCATATCTTGTTGTGAGAAACTGGCTTTTCGGATGGTATATTGTTGAGTTTGAAAACGGCGGAGCTGAACGAGCCGAGTTATACGGAAAACGATTAATTGATATTTTGTCTGAGAGTCTTTCAACCCTCGGAATAAAAGGAATGTCTCCAACAAATTTGCGAAAATTCAGAGAGTTTTATCAGAATTACAAGATTCAACAGGCACTGCCTGTTATATCTCCAAATGCAAATCAAAAGATTCAACAGGCACTGCCTGCCGAATTGGATAAGTTTCCGGAAACAATGCAAAATACTATAGAATATCTCTCTTCAAGGTTTGTTCTCGGCTGGACACATTATGTGACTCTTATGACAGTAAAAA
>JAGOEX010000279.1 GCA_017997475.1 bacterium | reverse complement strand
TGAAATTCAGGCGGATTCGGAGGAACTCGGTTAATTTCAGGCATATAGACCCATTTAAGCGGAGCAAGACCTGATTCACCCGCTTCTGAAAATGCCCGTATCTTTCTTGGATCAAAATCGGGGTCCCACTCTGAATATCTTTTCAGTCCCATTTTCTGCGGATAATCTTCATTTTCGCATCTGTCCACACAGCTGTTGAAACATTCGGAATTGTCTCCACCCATTGTGAAACCGGCATTATATTCCTGCTTACATATCTCAATTCCCGCCTGCTCATTTTCGACATTGACTATATGAGAGCAGTACTGTGAACAGGTCATGTTGCTTCCCATCACCATTTCATCGGGCTGATCGTTCTTGTTCATGTCATAGTAAAAGAGCTGACCGATATGATTTGCGACAATGTCAAGGATGACTTTTATGTCGTTTTCATGAAGGATCTGAACCATTTCGCGCAGTTTTGCAAGATCGCCGAAGTGCGGGTTGACCCCTTTGAAATCCTGAGTCCAGTAACCGTGATAGCCGGCAATGCCTGCATCTTCATCAACATTTTTTACAACAGGACTTATCCAGAGAGTTGTCACACCAAGTTCTTTCAGATAGTCAATGTTATCAATGATTCCCTGAAAATCGCCGCCGTTCCAGGCCGTGAGGGACAATTTGTTCACTTTATGGTTGTTGTTCACATCACCATCTGCAAACCTGTCGGTGATAAGCTGATATATCACTTCATCCCGCCAGTCCTCAACATGATTTGTAATGTCAACCGGCCCTTCGATCTTATCTACATCGACACATGAAAAAGCTGATACTGAAATGATCGCAAACAGTATATATCTGAATTTATTCATTTTTTCCTCCTACCTGTGACCGACATTGAACCACCACTCGGCACTCAGTCCGAAATAGTGGAGCACTGACCGCTGTGACCTGATATCATCTTTATTGTAAAGCGCTTTTGTGTCGTCATTCTGGAATGCGGCAGTATAGACGAGCCGCAGCTGAGGTCTTGCATAGTTTCCACCGCCTATCGTAACTATCGGAATAAATGAAATTTTTGTCACTTGCGGCAGAATGTTCTTTTCGGAATCGTCGCTAAGCCGCGTCAGTCCGTTGGTCTTCTTAAGCTGGTGGCTCAGTTCAAATGCAAGATAGAAATATTCATGGAGAACCACATGGGGCCTTATCGCAAAAATGAACTCAACAAAGTCATCATTGTCGTATTTGTTCGGGTCTGCATCTTCAAAATATCTGACATAAGCCCCGCACATGTTGCCGAAATGCTTAAATTCCGTATTACCTGAAAGACCGAACAGAAATTCTTTGGCATTCGTTGTTTTGTATTCATTGTCAAAACCCCACGGAACGCTCAGCAGTCCGTAGGCGGCAAGACCTCCGGAATATTTAGCAAACATATTGAAAAAACTGTTTTTCTGATAACCGTAAAATCCAAGCTGACCACCGACTGACCAGCCGAGATCTTCAGGATAGGAGATAAGATTCTCATCATCGACAGGATCGTTATATTTCTCACCTTCACCGATTCTTTGCAACTCAGCAAAAAGCTTCCATTTTATCCCTGTTCCTTTGTCACTGAGCTGATATTTGTGTTCATATTTCAGCCCTGTTACAAGCCGCTGACGGTCCATCCATGTAATGCTTTCAGCCCCGAAAGTGTCAGTAACCACCTGTTTTTCCTGATACTGCCAGTCGATCTCAAGACGGTTGAAACCGATGTAGTAATCAACGGTCCATGTGTCAAACTTAAGTCCGATACCGCCGCCGTACATGTTTGCGTCATCAAGCGGCCAGAAATCAAGAAGATAGATGTCATCTCCTCTGAACATTCTGCTTCCGACCCACATGTTAAGCGGTTTCCAGATAATGTTCTCTGCACGGACGAACAGGTTTCTCAAAGTGTTCAGTGTCGCCCATTTTCCGTTGCTGTGAAAAAGTGATTCTGAAAAAGCGAGCGTTGAAACAAAATCGAACTTCGGCCCGTTTGCCGGTTGTTCAAAAAGATATGCAAGATCAAGTTCAACATAACTTCCCTGTTCAAGGCGGCTTCCGTGCCCGACAATGTTGACCCATTTGGCACTTCCCCCCTTAAGGTCGGTTGCCGGCTGAACCCTGCCGTAAGAACCGAAAATAAAACCCCGTTCCTCTTTCTTTTCTTCAACAGGCATGTTTTCATCTGCATTTGCAATAAAAAAAGAAAGCAGAAAAATTAAAAAAACAAAAAATCTGATGTTCATCTGCACCACCTCAAAAGTTAGAGCAGATAATTTTAACGGAGGGTGGTTTTTAAGTCAATTTTGTGATGTCATTTCACTTTTTCAAGGGAAATGAATAGATTTCTGATGTTCTTTTTTGCGAGGTTTATCTCTTTTGCAACCTGTTCGCGGATATTGCCCGTACCGTCATCTGTGACAAGGCGGATGGAGAGAAACTGTTTTCTGAATTCAAGTGCAACTGCTCTGAACATAAGAGTTTCCATGGTGTAAAGCACAGGAATTTCAAATAGTTGTGCCCAATCATATTCTTCCCCGGTATAAAGTTCATCGTTGCCTGTTACAGCCGCTGTCGGAAGTTTTGTATATTTTCCTGTCGTACCGATAATAGAGCCGTCAAAAGCACAGAAAGTGCTGCATTCGTATATTGATCCGATGCGCCCTTTTGAAATTGTTGCGGCACTGCCGAATTCAAAAACGCTTTTTATCTCCGGATTTTCAAAAAGAACTCTTCCCAGATTGTTTACACCGGCTGTTCCTATTCCCGAACAGAGTATCATAGTGTTGCTGTCAATGAATAACGGTTCGCCCGTCTTAACTTGAACGGGAAAAGGGTTTTCATGTTTAAGAGGAAATACTATCAGATTCAATTTATTCTCCGCTCTGTTTTATAAGATATTCTTTTTTGTTTCTGTATCCTTCGCGAACCTTGAGAAGAAAAGATCTGGCAGGTTCAAAAAGATAATCTCTATATGTCCACGGCAGTTCCTTTATCAGTGTTTTTTTGCCGAACATCAGCGTGACTTCGGCAAAAACGCCATCCTTTAAGTATATTCTGTGGCTGTAGTTCTTTCCTGTCGCAAGGATGAAATTTTCAAGTGAAATAAGCCCGGGATCGAGATTGACCGTTCTTGAACCGTTTTCACTGTATTTTTT
>JAGOEX010000278.1 GCA_017997475.1 bacterium | reverse complement strand
ATCATGAATTGAATTGTTTTTATAACTGAATTTGCAGACTGATTGTAATATGTCGGCTGATAAATTGTAAAATAATAGATCAGCCAGAACTGGCTTACAATGAACAGCACTTTTTTCAGACCGTGAATAGATAGTATACCTCTTTCTTTTGATGTAGTGATGTATAAAACATTAAATGTAATAAAGAACATAAATTCATTTTCAGGGATTTTTGAAACAAAGCCCGGGTTGTCTTTAAAAAACCACAGAAGAATAAGAAAAAGCATGAACGCCGCTCTGCTTTTGTTGAATCTCAGGCAAATTAAAAAAGCCAGTCCTGCCGCCGCATAAATTATCTGAGGAGACAACTTAAGATAATTTTCAATGAAATGAAATTCTCTGCTGAAGAAAACAGCAACGGCTGAAACAACAATGAATAATAAGGCAAAAACGGTTTTGTTCATGGTTTATAGAAGATCCCTGCCCCGGGTCCGAGAGGTATTCCAAGCTCTATCCAGACAATAAGCAGAATTGTCCACAATAACATGAATGCCATAGTGTAGGGGATCATAAGTGAAATTATTGATCCGATTCCGGCATCTTTGTCATATTTTCTAATGAATGCGATAATTAACGCAAAATAACTCATCATGGGGCTGATTATGTTGGTTGTCGAATCACCGATTCTGTATACTGCCTGTGAAAGTTCAGGTGAGAATCCGAGTATCATGAAAATGGGGACGAAAATAGGGGCAAGAAGTGCCCATTTTGCCGAAGCACTTCCAATAAAAAGATTAAAAAATGCCGACATGAAGACAAAGAGAATGACAAGCGGTATCAGTCCCAGCTTTAAGGACATCAAGAATTCGGCACCATTCACTGCAATTACTACTCCGAGCCGGCTCCAGTTGAAAAAGGAGACGAACTGAGCGGCAAAAAAAGCAAGGACAATGTAAAGCCCCATTGATTTCATGGAATTTTCCATGCCTGCAACTATGTCAGAATCGCTTCTGAACTTTCCGCAGCCAATTCCGTAAGCTATTCCGGCAAGAACAAAAATAAGAAAAATGACAGTGATGATCCCTTTTATCAGGGGAGATGTGAGGACAGCATTATTATGAGCATGGTCACGCAGAAATCCGGTTTCAGGAATTATGCCTGCCGCAAGAATTAAAAAAAATATAAGAAAGGTGATGCCGGCATAAATCAGTCCTTTTTTTTCTTCCGGCGAGATTTTTTCATCAGTTTTAACTTCTTCAGCCCCTTTATATTTTCCAAGACGCGGCTCAATGATCTTCTCTGTTATGAAAGTTCCGGTTATGACTATTATGAAAGCTGATGCAGCCATAAAGTAATAATTCGATGTTGCAAGTACAACAATGTCGGGATTGAGGATTCTTGCCGCTTCCTGAGTGATCCCTGAAAGCATTGGATCGGTGGGCCCGATTATGAAATTGGCACTGAATCCGCCTGAAACTCCTGCAAAAGCGGCAACCATTCCTGTAACGGGATGTCTTCCTGCCGTTAGAAAGATCACTCCCGCAAGAGGGATAAGGAGAACATATCCGGCATCGCTGGCGGCATGTGAAAATATTCCGGCAACTATAATTGTCGATGTTAAAAGTTTTTTCGGTGAATGGATGACAACGATCTTGATAAGACTGTTTATAAGTCCGCTGTGTTCAGCTACACCGATACCGAGCATTGCAACAAGAACTATTCCAAGAGGTGCGAAGCTTGTAAAATTAGGGACAAGTTCTACCATGATTCTGTGAAGTCCCTGAATCGTAAGGAGATTATTCACCTTAACCACTTCCTTAGTTGCAGGGTGCACAACACTCCAGTCAAAATAACTTCCGACGGCACTTGCAACAAGAACAAGTCCGGCACAAATTGCAAAAAGTGTGGCAGGATGAGGAAGGGCGTTTCCTGTTTTTTCAATGAAATTAAGGATCCTGTCTGAAATCTTTGCTTTTGCCAAAACGGTTACCTCAATAAAAAATTAATCACAGAAGAAATATACAGAAAAAAAAGAAATTTGTAATTTTATTTGAGCTGCGAAGTTATCGCCATTTTTATGGTGTATCCGTCAATGTTGTCAAGCGATGTCGGAAGACCGTTAAGTCCTTCTTTGCTTATCATTACAACCTGAGAACCGAAATTGACATCCTGTCCGACAGAGTTTCTGTAATAATATTTGCAGTCACGATTGAAATATGCTCCTATCGCATAATTTTTTCCATTTACAAACTCAACAGCGATCTCTCCAGTTGAGAAATATTTAGCACTCACCCTAAAGTTTGAGAAAGAGATTCCTTTTTCGAATATTTTCATCCATGAATTATCTCCCTGTTTTTCAAAAATGCCGAAAATTACAGAAGTGTCTCCACCCGCATCCCATGAAGGATCAAGATATATTTCAACATTCTGTATCGTTGCATTATGGTTGCAAGCGAATTCGTTTCCTTTAAAAACATTTTTCTTTGTTGAATCTCCGTTTGTGCTGTCCTGAACTATATCTCTTACGGGCGGATAAACAACATTCGGAACACATTGTACCGGTTCAACAGATTCAGAACATGTCGCCGAATCTCCGCATGATTCAACAGTTGTCCAGTAGTAACAACCGTCGATATGCTGGTCACAACTTTCAACTGCGGCATTGTCAAGAGAGCATCTTGTGTCGAAGGGGGTCGAGCAGTCACTTGCGGAGCAGTCGGGCATATCAATTCCGCAGGCAGTCGATTCCGTTGAACAATTGTTTACAAGGCAGAGATATCTTTCATTTTCAGGAAGGGCAATACAACCGTTTCCATTCGCACATGCATAAAAAGCATCAAAATCTGTTTTCCCCTGAGTACTTCCGAGATCATAGCAGGCAACCTGACATTCATTGCTTGAGCAGGGAAGAGCGCAATCTATTATTTCCTCACATGAATATTCAGGACCTGTGTTGCCAGTGTCGCCTGTGTCGCCAGTGTCGCCTGTATTGCCGGTATCTCCAGTGTTACCGGTATCACCTGTGTTGCCTGTGTTACCTGAATTTCCACTATCGCCGGTATCTCCGGTGTTGCCTGTGTTGCCGGAATCACCTGTGTTGCCTGTGTCGCCAGTGTCGCCTGTATTGCCTGTATTGCCTGTGTCACCGGAATTTCCGGCATCTGTATCGTCAATTAATTCGTCATTCGTTTCACCGGCATCATCTG
>JAGOEX010000277.1 GCA_017997475.1 bacterium | reverse complement strand
GAATGGAGAGTGAGAAATGTCTGATCTGATCCCAAAACACGGCGGTTACCGCAAACTGAAAAGTTTCCAGATTTCACAACTGGTTTATGATGTAACTGTCCGTTTTTGCGAGCTTTACATTGACAAATACTCCCGAACCCGTGACCAGATGGTGCAAGCCGCAAGAAGCGGAGTCCAGAACATTGCAGAAGGTTCCCAAGCATCCGGAACATCCAAAAAAACAGAACTCAAACTGACAAATGTCGCCCGTGCAAGCATTGAAGAACTGAAACTCGACTATGAAGATTTTCTTCGTCAGAAAGGACTTGAACAACTCAAATATGATCACCCGGCACTTGTCAGATTCAAGGAAAAACAGTGCAAAACACTGAAAGAAGTGCAGGAATGGGTGAAAGAGGAAAGGGAAATTGCAAAACACGGACGAGCACGGACAGAAGAAAAGAACACGGACAGACACGGACAAACACAGACAAAAAATAATAATATTAATTCCGTGCCAGTCAGTGACAGTCAGTGCCAGTCTGTGAGTTTTTCTTCTTCTTTCCTTGTTGCAAATGCGGCACTTTCACTTTTAAATCTTGCCTGTCACTTACTCGACAGGCAAATTGAAAAACTTGCAAAAGATTTTGAAAACGAGGGCGGTTTCACGGAACGGCTTTACAAAGTAAGAACTGAAAACAGGAGAAATAAATGAGCAGTTTCAACATCAATGAAAAACACATTTCCCAGATTCCTGCTTTACAGCTTCTGGTAAACATGGGATATGAGTTCATTTCTCCGAAAGAGGCTCTGAAAGAACGGCAGGATAAACTTTCAAATGTGATCCTCGAAAATGTTCTGCGTAAAAAACTTAAAAGTTTTAACAGGATAAATCACAAAGGGGGAGAATATCTTTTCAGTGAGGAAAACATTCAGTCTGCAATTCAGAAACTCAAAAACATCAAATATGACGGGCTTTTGCAGACAAATGAAAAAATATATGATCTTATCACTCTTGGAACCGCTCTTGAACAGACTGTTGAGGGAGATTCAAGAAGTTTCACTTTAAAATATATCGACTGGCGGAATCCTGAAAGAAACGATTTTCATGTTACAGCAGAATTCAGTGTAGAAAGAACAAAAAGCTCTGAAACTGCAAGACCTGACATTATTCTTTTTGTGAACGGAATACCGTTTTGTGTTATTGAGTGCAAAGCCCCTCACATAAAAATTGATGAAGCTGTTTCTCAATCCATTAGAAACCAGTCCGATGAATATATTCCGAAACTGTTCACATATTCTCAAATTGTTTTAGGAATAAATAAGAACTTTCATAAATATGCAACTCCGGGAGCAGGTGAGAAATTCTGGTCTGTATGGAAAGAAAAGTTTTCAAAGGAAGCTGCTGAAATCATAAATGAAAAAATAAACTCCGCATTGCCGGAAGAAATTGAAAGAAAAATCTGCCACGCTCTTCAGATATTCAAATTTCCCGAAACCGGACAGAGATCAGTCACAAATCAGGATGAAACACTCTTTTCTTTATGCCGTCCCGAAAGACTTCTTGAAATATCACAGAAATTCACGATTTTTGACGGCAGAGATAAAAAGATTGCAAGATATCAGCAGTATTTTGTAATAAAAAACACCCTTTCAAGAATCAAAGAAAAAAATTCTGACGGTATTAGAAAAGGGGGAATAATCTGGCACACTCAAGGCTCAGGCAAATCACTCACAATGGTAATGCTCACAAGAAACCTTGCTCTTGATGATGAAGTGAAAGATCCGAGAATTGTTCTTGTCACAGACAGGGATGATCTCGACAAGCAGCTTGGAAACACTTTTTCATCATGTAATCTCGATCCGAGCCGTGCAACTTCGGGCAGGAATCTTCTTGAACTCATCACAGAAAAGAAAAAAGGAATTATCACCACACTGATCCATAAATTCGATAAAGCACTGAATTTGAAGAAAGTTCAGGACGAATCATCAGATATTTTTGTCCTTGTGGATGAAAGTCACAGAACTCAGTTCGGATCACTGTCAGCAAGAATGAAACAAATGTTTCCCAATGCCTGCTATATCGGATTTACAGGAACCCCCCTTCTTAAAAAGGAAAAAAGCAGTTTTGCCAAGTTCGGCGGACTGATTGATCCGCACTATTCAATAAATCAGGCTGTTGAAGACGGAGCTGTCGTTCCACTGCTTTATGAAGGACGGCTTGTTGAAATTGAGCAGAACAAAACTGCAATAGATCTCTGGTTTGAAAGACACACTCAGGGACTTACTGAAAAACAGAAAGCAGACCTCAAAAGGAAATATGCAAGAGCGGAAATGCTCAATAAAGCTGAAAGAGTAATTTATATGAGAGCTTTTGATATATGTGAACATTTCAGAGCTAACTGGAAAGGGACAGGATTCAAAGCTCAATTAGTTGCTCCCGATAAAACATCAGCAATAAAATATGATGAATTCATTAAAGAAATCGGCGACATATCGTGCGATGTCGTTATTTCCCCTCCTGATCAGAGAGAAGGATACGAAGAGGTTGACAAAGAACCCAAAGAGGAAGTTATCAAATTCTGGAACCGGATGATGAAAAGATACGGTTCTGAAGATGAATATACAAAACAGATAATAAATCAGTTTAAAAACGGGGATGAACCGGAGATTCTGATAGTTGTTTCCAAGCTTCTGACAGGATTTGATGCACCGAAAAACATTGTTCTTTATCTTTGCAAAACACTTAGAGAACACAATCTTCTTCAGGCAATTGCAAGAGTTAACAGGGTGCATGAAAACAAGGAATTCGGATATATTGTTGATTATGAAAATATTCTCGGAGAACTTGATAAAGCACTGACAATGTATAATGAATTCGAGGGTTTTGATGAAACAGACATTGACGGAACTATCACATCAATAAACAATGAGATTTCAAAACTCCCGCAAATTCACTCAGACCTGTGGGATATTTTTAAAACTGTCAAAAACAATTACGATGAAGAGAGCTATGAACGGCTTCTTGAGGATGTCAGTTTAAGAGATAAGTTTTATCAGCGACTTACAGAATATGGAAAGTCACTTTCAAATGCTCTTTCAAGTGAAAAGTTTCTCATGGAGACAGATGACAGAAAACTTGAAATGTATAAAAAAGATTTCAGAAAATTCTATCTCTTGCGGGAAGCGGTAAAAATAAGATACGCAGAATCAATTGA
>JAGOEX010000046.1 GCA_017997475.1 bacterium | reverse complement strand
CTTGAAGATAAATTAATTGAAATGACTCAGCCCGACTCACCGAAAAGTCCGACTCAGAAATACCGGCTTACAGAAAAAGGAAAAAGATTGAAAACTAAATTCCAATAAACGGAGCGGAACATGAAGACAATAGGTATTTCAATCATTTTTATAATGGCTGTTTTTATTATCTCCTGCACACCAAAAGATAAAACAGCAAGAATTAATGAAATTTATGAAGAACTCGAAAAGGAAGTTGCTGATGAAACAAAAGATGAATCCAAAACTCCCGATGAAAATCTTGAACCCGATGATGAACAAGTTGAAGAAGATGTCGAAATAATTGATGAATTGGATGAAGATGCCGGAGATACAGGTGGCGGTGAAACAGGTGCAACATGTACCGGCAGTGATAAATTCTGTCATTCCCATGACGGCTTAAACTGGTCAGATGTTTCGAACAATAGTATGACTTGGTTTGAAGCAGTTGATTATTGTGAAAACCTTGGCGGTCATTTGCCGACAATATCAGAACTTAGGACACTTATTCAGAATTGCCCTGCAACTGAAACGAGTGGAGAATGCGGAGTTACTGATGAATGTTTATATTATGGTGGTTGCTGGAATAATCCATGTGGCGGATGTGAAGTTGACAAATCCGGTAAATATTCAGTTTTTGGTGATGAGGCTTTCTTTTGGTCATCTTCAGAGCTATCAGATGATGCAGCTGGCATATGGTTTGTGCTTTTTGACTATGGACAGGTGTTCTACAACAGCGAGTTCGACGACTTCTTCAATGTCCGTTGTGTGAGTGATGGAGAATAAAATGAAAAAAATCATCTTAATTTCTGCTTTAGCTATAATTGTTTCAGGATGTGAGTTGAAAAAACTCGACTGGGACAAATTCATTGATGAAAACAAAACCGACAAAGAAGTCGTGGATTCAGACAGTGAAGAAACAGTTGACACAGAAACTCCTGAACCCGACACAGAAACACCCGAAATTGATCACGAAACAATCGTTGATGAAGAAACACCAGACACCAAAAATGATGAAAATATCGAAGTTGATGAAGACGCACAAGATAATGAATTGATTGACGATTCCGAACCCATTGATCTCGATGAAAATGAAGTGGATGAAGAACAGATTGACGAATCAGTTGACGAAGATGTTGTTCCTGTCGATCCCGAAATGGTGTTAATTCCGGCAGGAGAATTCTGGATGGGGTGCAATGAAGTTGTTGATTTAGAATGTGAAAATGACGAAAAACCATATCATAAGGTGTTTTTAAACTCATATAATATAGATAAATATGAAGTTACCGCCGGAGAATATAAAGAATGTGTAATTGCAGGGAACTGCACAGCCGCCGCAACCGTTTCAGAACTGGGTCCAAATTGTAATTATGAAAATAGTGGTAAAGAAAATCATCCTATTAATTGTGTTAACTGGTCTCAGGCAGAATCATATTGTAAATGGAAAGGAAAACGCCTTCCCACCGAAGCAGAATGGGAAAAAGCGGCAAGAGGAACTGATGGAAGAAAACACCCGTGGGGCAACTTAAAAGAATCTTGCAATTATGCTGTAATCTCTGAAGCAATATCTGGTGGTAACGGTTGTGGAACTAATGGAACTATGGAAGTTGGAAGCAAAGTTCTTGGCATATCACCATATGGGGTTCATGATTTAATTGGAAATGTTTGGGAATGGGTTGCTGACTGGTATAGTTCAGATTACTATTCTATATCCCAGGAAATTAATCCGACTGGACCAATTAATGGAACTCATAAAATAATAAGAGGTGGTTCTTGGTATGGTGATAGCGAGGGATATCTCCGTTCTTCAAGCAGAAATTTTGTTTCTTTAGATCATCAGAGTATCAGCAGTGGTTTTCGTTGTGCAAAAAGTGTTCAAATGGTATCCTGCACCGGCATTACAAAATGTTATAATAATACCGAAGAAACAACCTGTCCAGCTTCCGGCGATTTCTATGGACAGGATGCGCAATATCTCGACAAATGCGTTCCGAGAAGCTACACGATCAGCGGTTCAGTTATTGACAATAATACTCAACTACAGTGGCAGAGAACCTTACCGACAAGTTACTCAGGATGCACAAAAGGCAGTCCTGTTGGCACACAATGCACTTGGCAGGAATCAGTCAATTACTGTGATGGATTGTATTATAGCGGGTTTGAAGATTGGCGATTACCAACAAGAAAAGAACTTTCAACTCTAGCTGACTATGGAAAAAACAATCCATCAATTGATTTATCTGTTTTTCCTGATACACCCGGATTATCTTTTTGGGTGTCCACTCAACATTTAAATGATTTAAGTATGGCATGGTTCGTGGATTTCTCGGAAGGACAAGTTTATTTTGATGAAAAAAATAATTATAAAATGGTCAGATGTATTAGGGGTGACGCCATTCCCGAGAGTTCTTTTGAAGAATTTTATATTAACGAGAAAATCGTCGTTGTCGATTCCCTAACTCAATTGAGTTGGACCAAGGAAATTTCATCAAGTCCAACAGAATGGAAAGGAGCATTAAATTATTGTGAAAACCTCATTTATGCTGATTATGATGATTGGAGACTCCCAAATATAAATGAACTGAAAACCATAATTGATGATTCAAAATACAATCCTTCAAGCAGCTTTCCTGGTATTGTGTCTCAATCATTCTGGACATCATCTCAGAGCATTAATCTTCCAAGTTACCCTCCGTTCGTTGATTTTAACTCAGGGGAAATAAGAAAAAGTTACAACAACAACCCTAAATATGCCATCTGTGTCCGTTAAAATCACAAATCATATCCCCTTAATCCCATAAACATTCCTACTCAAAAATCGGCTTAACCAGCTAAACAAACTCCACTTTTTTTAGCTTTCCAGCGAGTAAGAAAATCTTATTTGGTTTCTTGCATATTTAATTCAACTATTGCATTATCTATTGTTTGCTAAATATGATGGAGCGTAGAGTTTTAGATGCACTTGACAAAACTTGCTTTATATGATAAGAAATTGTTTGTAACAGTTCATTGAAAAACGGAGTAAAAATGCGAAAAGTTGAATTGCTGGTAACGCCTGACGGAAAATGTCCTGTCAGAGATTTTATTGACACATTGCCGATTAAGACACAGGCAAAAACTTATGCGACATTTAAAATTGTGCAAAACATGAGGATCGTTCCTGAAAAATTCTTTAAAAAGATGACTGGCTCATATCTTTACGAAATAAGGGTTTTGCATGATAAGATGCTTTACCGGTATCTTTCGTTTTTTCACAACGGAAATATCGTTGTTGTGGCTCACGGATTTGAAAAAAGAAGTAAAAAAACTCCTGAGCGTGAAATGACAACAGCAATTGAACGGATGAAAGGTTTTAAAGAACAGTTCAGGGAGGCAAGTGATGAAAAATAAAGGTTACAAAACAGAAAGTCTTGACAAGACAATTGAAAGATTTGTTGATAAAAACAGTGCAAAAGAACAGATTTTGAATGAAATGTATGAGGAAATGAAACTTGGTATCATCATGGATAATTTAAGAGAACTCAGAAAGAAAAAAGGGCTTACTCTCAAAGAAGTTGCAGAACTTATGGAGACATCAGAAAGTGCGATGTCGCGACTTGAGAAACAAATTAAAAATGTAACAATCTCAACACTTGCCAGATATGCCAAGGTCCTTGGTCGAAAGATCGAAATAAGGGTCGTGTAAATTTTAACGACATAAATGGACACTGAGCTTATCACAAATTGTGACAACCTCGGAGCATACAAGTTTTAAATGAACTGGAAACAAAATATGACAAACAATTCAAGATCATTTTTGATGCGGTAAGAAGATTGATCGGAACCGGTAAAAAAGAAAGCAAGCCCATTGGATTTATAAAGAATCCATAAGCATCAGATTCCCATTTCCTTGATATTTAAAATTCCTCATTTATTATACTACTGAATTTTTTGGTAACGATGAAAAATTGGAGGTTTCTATGACTATCGTAAAACGGCTTGAGCAGTTGAGAATGATGATGAAAAAGGTCGGAATTGATGCATATATCATTCCGAGTGCTGATCCGCATCAGAGTGAATATGTCGCCCCGAGATGGAAAACCCGTGAATGGATAAGCGGTTTTAACGGTTCAGCGGGAACAGTCGTCGTAACGATGAAAAAAGCAGGGCTCTGGACTGACGGCAGATATTTTCTTCAGGCGGAAGAGCAGCTTAAAAACAGCACGATTACGCTTTTTAAAGCAGGTCTTCCTGAAACTCCCGATTACAAGGAATGGCTCACAAAAGAACTCAAAAAAGGGGCAAATATCGGTTTTGATTCATCAGTCATGTCAATAAATGAAGTTGACGACCTTAAAAGAAGTTTTGAATCAAAAGGGCTGAAAGTGAAACCGGGGAAAGACCTTGTTGACGCTATCTGGAAGGATAGACCGGCATTCCCTTCAGCCAGAGCAGTCCTCCACCCGATCAAATATGCAGGGACAGGCAGACCGGATAAGTTCAAGGCAATAAGAGAAAAAATGGCTGAGTCGGGGGTTGACTATCACCTTTTTGCATCTCTTGACGACATCGCATGGATCTTCAACATCCGTGGAAACGATGTAAGCTGTAATCCGGTCGTCATGGGTTTCGGACTCATTGGAAAGAAAAGTGCAGAGCTTTTTGTCAAAAACGGCAAATTCAACGCAAAAGATGTTAAAACTCTTGAAAAAGACGGCGTGAAATTAAGAGATTACGACAAAATATACAAAGTTCTTGAAAAGCTCGGCAAAGGGAAGCTTTTCCTTGATCCGGCAAGATGTTCGCAGTCCCTTCTTGATGCAGTTGACACAAAAAAGGTCGAGGTTGTAAAAGGGATGAACATGTCCCAGATTATGAAAGCTGTCAAAAATGCTACGGAGATCGAAGGGATAAAAAAAGCCCACATCACCGACGGCGTTGCAATGGTGAAGTTCCTCTGCTGGCTTGATAAAACTCTCGGCAGAGAAAAGATTACTGAAATATCGGCTTCAGACAAACTTGAAACATTTAGAGCGGCAGGTGAGAATTTTGCGGGCTTAAGCTTTGACACAATTTCCGGCTACGGCGAACACGGAGCGATAATTCATTACAGCGCTACAAAAGAAAGCTCGATAGAAGTAAAACCTGAAGGTCTGTATCTGGTCGACAGCGGCGGACAGTATCTTACCGGAACGACTGATATCACAAGAACGGTTGTCGTCGGGAAACTGACAAAAAAGATGAAAAAGGATTTCACAAATGTCCTGATCGGTCACATCAATGTTTCAACAGCGAAATTTCCGCAGGGTTTTACAGCAGGAACACACCTTGATGCACTTGCCCGCATTGCTCTTTGGAAGAACGGGCAGAACTATAATCACGGGACCGGTCACGGTGTCGGTGCATATTTAAGCGTTCATGAGGGACCGATGGGAATATCACCCAGATGGCTTGAAACAAAGCTCGTTCCCGGCATGATACTTTCAAACGAGCCCGGATATTATGAAGCGGGAGAATACGGCATAAGAATTGAAAACCTTGTCCTTGTAAAAGAGATCGAAGAGACAAAATGGGGCAAATTCCTCGGTTTTGAAAATATTACAATGTGTCCTATCGACATCAGGGCAATTGAACCCGGAATGCTTAATGCTGAAGAGAAGAAATGGCTTAACGACTACCATAAAGATGTGTTCAGAAACCTGAGCCCGCAACTTGGAAAAGAAGAGAAAGAGTGGCTTAAGAAAATGACTGCTTCGATTTAACATATTGAATTAACGGAGAAATTTATGTGCGGAGTTGTTTCGATCGTCTATAGAAAAAACATTGCAAATCTTGGAAATGAAGCGGCATCACTGCTTAAAAAGCTTGAGTATCGCGGATACGACTCGACCGGCGGAGCTTTCATAAAAGAGGATGGGACTGTCACTTTGAGAAAGAAAGTCGGAGCCCCCTCAAGGGTTATTGAACAGCTTGAGATCCCTAAACAGAGCGGGTTCAAGTTCATAGGTCAGGTTAGATGGGCGACTTACGGAGCGGTAACTGATGTCAATGCACAGCCGCACGAAGTAAACTGCCTTGTCCACATGGTCGGGGCACACAATGGAAATGTAAGTAACACTGATAAGCTCAAGGATTTTCTTGCCGACAACGGACACACAGTGCTTTCCGACAATGACGGTGAAATGGTGGTCCATCTTGTTGAGCACTTTTATTCAGCTCTCATGCATAAATGCAAGCCATCAACAAATGATGAAAAGATCGCGCTGATGATAAGAGCGATCAGAAAAGCACAGAAAATGATCGAAGGAAGTTATGCCGCATGTGTCACTCTGCCTGAAATTCCGGGAGTTTTCGCCATAAAAGCGGGATCATCACTTTATGCAGGAAAGGGTTCTGACAATGCCGGGAACTTCATTGTCGTCTCAAGTGATCTTACCAGTATACTTTCAAAGACAAGGTTCCTTATCCCGATGTCAGAAGGGGAAGGGATCTATTTTGATAACGACAGCTACAAGCTTTTTTCACTCACGGAAGACAAAGAATGGGTGACCAAACTCAGCAGAAGCCGGCTTAATATCGCAGACATCCAGCTCCAGCCGAAATTCCACTTTTTCATGGAGCAGGAGATATTCTCTTCACCGAGAAATATCGACAATCTGATGCTTTACTACTTCAATGATGAGTCAGAGAAGGAGCTTCATGCAATATTTGAAAAAAACAAAGATACAGCAAGAGAGATATTGTATTCCCTTTTGGCTCTGTATGATGTTTACGACAGCAATGAACTTAAAAAGGAATTTGAAAACATCCGCAAACTGAAAACTTTTAAAACGATCTTTGCAAAAGCATCAAAATACTGTGCAGATCCGAAGCATTTTGTCTTTAAATCTGAGGAGACCACCCTTCTTGAAGAACTTCTGGGGATAAATGAAAAATATTTTACCGAGCTCTGGCTGATCGATTCGATGCTTGTGTGGAAAAAGAAGAGGATGATCATAAAATACCGTGATAAACTGGTCAATGCATTTAAAGAAAGCGGAAAAAGAGGAGGAAGAATATATTTCGTAGCAAGCGGAACATCATATCATGCCGCTCTTACCGGTGCATATTTTTTCAACAATCTGACAGACATATCAATAATACCTGCAAATCCGGGCGGTTTCAGGTCGGGTTTCATAAATTCGCTCAGGGAAAATGATATTGTGGTGGGTGTAAGCCAGAGCGGAGAAACGAAAGACCTTGTTGATATTTTCAACGACATCAGAAAGGTTTGCAGCGACAAAGTTCAGCTTCTTACAATTGTGAACAACGAAAACTCGACACTTCCGCAGGAAAAAAGTGATTTCTATCTTCCGATCATGTGCGGTTCAGAGATCGCTGTTGCCGCGACCAAGTCTTTCATAAGCCAGATCGCTCTTTTCTATATCCTTGCGGCACTTGTGAAAAACGAAGAGGATGATGTTTTCAATGATCTCAAAAAGATAAGATATTTCATGGATTTCACACTTAAGAACATCGACATTCCTGTATCCGACACAGCGCTCAAACTTTTCATGAAACCTTCGATACACATTCTCGGCACATCGCTGACAGGGCTTGCAAAAGAAGGTGCTCTCAAGATCAGAGAAGTCGTTCTGAACCACACTGAAGGTTATGACGCCGCTGAATTCAAGCACGGACCTAACACCATTTTAGGAAAGAACACGATATATTCGCTCACCGACATGGAACTTCTTCTTGGAAATATGATCGAAATGTTCGAACAGCTTTTTGATAAAGGTTTTTTAAAAGGGAACGGTGCAAAAGCCGATATGGTGAGAGAGTATACGAACACAGTTAAGAACCTTAAATTCCGTAAGGTTGACGATGACACTGTAATAAAGCCCTTTACATCAAAGGAAGACCGTAACGCAATGAAGAAGATGTACAGTCTTTTTGCCGAAAAGACAGGTATCGAAAACTTTTTTTCGAACTATCCTCTTGTTTTTGTGTGTCCTCCCGATGAGAGGGACAAAAGGATAACAATATCCCAGATCCATACTCATAAAATCAGGGGAGCCGACATAGTTCTCATTTCGGAAGACGATGACGATCTCAAGAAAGCCGCAACCGGTAAGCCCGCCTCGACAGGAAAATACTGGTCGAAATTCATCGAACTTCCAAGGACAGGCGACAGGAACATATTCATCTTCGAAGCGGCGGTCGTATTACAGCTTCTTGCATTTAAAATGAGTGTTGCGAAGATGAAATATCTCAACAGAAGTCAGATAGAAAATCACGGAGTACATCCCGATGTTCCGAAAAATGTCAGCAAATCTATAACCGTTGACTGATAAGGGAGGATGAAGAAATGGCTGCATTTTCAAGATTGAAAAGATTCAGCGAAATAGGTGCTGTTGCGGCCAAATACGGTCTTACCCCGTTCATTCCGAGAACCCTTCTGAGCGTTTTTAAGCTTGAGAACAGAAATGCCGAGGAGAAATCTTTCAAGGATATGAAGCTCGAAGAAAGGTTCCGTCTTGCATTTGAGGAACTGGGGGCGACTTTCATAAAAATGGGGCAGATCCTGTCTCTTCGGGGCGACATAATCCCCATTTCGATGGCGGAAGAGTTCGAAAAGCTCACTGACAATGTCAATCCGATGGATTTTGCACTTATAAAACCGATCATTGAAGAAGAACTTGCTGCATCGCTTGAGGAGATCTTTGACAATTTCAATGAAACCCCTATCGCGGCGGCTTCAATTTCACAGGTTTATTCGGCAATCCTGAAGGAAACAGGGGAAAGTGTTGTAATAAAAGTGAGAAAGCCCGGTGTGGTCGAGACCATCAAGAGCGACATGGAGATCATAATCTGGATCGCAGATATTCTTCAAAAGACATCATCGTATTCAAAGAACATCAATTTCAAAGGGATAGCCGAAGAGTTTTTCTGGACAATGAATCAGGAACTCGATCTTGTCATTGAAAAATCAAACACCCAGAAACTGGCATCGAATTTTGACGGTGAACAGTGGGAATGGCTCTCTTTCCCGAAAATGAATGAAAAATACTGCACCGGCAGAATTCTTGTCATGGAGAGGATAGATGGCGTTAAGCTTGACGATGTTATTGAATGCACAGATCAGGCGATGTTCGACCGGAAAATAATTGCCGACAGAGGTGCAAAAGCGCTGATGAAAATGGTTCTTCTTGACGGCTTTTTTCACGGCGATCTCCATTCCGGCAATATTTTCTTCAAGCCGGGGAATCATATTGTCGCAATAGACTGCGGAATGTGTTGCAGGATAGACAGATATTTAAGGGAAAAGATCGCAGACATGTTCATTGCTTTCATTGCAAGAGATTTTGAGAAAGTTGCAAATATTTACATTGATATGAGCGAAAGCGGAACCCCTGTTAACAAGAAGGAGTTCATAAGTGACATCAGGAAAGTCTTTGATTCACTGCCTGACAACCTGTCTGAGATAAATACGACCGAAATTGTGAAAAAGTCTTTTAATATCATGTTCAAACACAAGCTCAAGATACCGCGGGAACTCACGCAGCTTATAAAGAGTTTTTCCCTGATAGAAGGGCTTTGCAGGGAACTTGATCCTGAATTTGAACTGATGACAGTCGCTGAAAAACTTTCAAAGGAACTTTTTGCTGAAAGATATTCACCCGACAGGATAGCAGGAGATGTTTTTTCGCTTCTTATAAAAATGATAGATCTGCTTAAGAACCTTCCGGGAGTTCTTTCCAACATTGCGGAAAAGATCGAGGATGGAACGATCCAGCACCGCTTCCTTGTCCTTTTCGGAAGATCGGAAAGGAGTTTCATTTCAAGGATGGTGACAAGGATCTGCTCGGCTTTCATAATTACCGGATCAATGATGGCGGCCGGGTCTGTTGACAACGAATTTTATCTTTTTGTCATATACGCTCTCTTCGGAGTTTCTGTAATTGTTTTAATTCTGACATTTTATAAGGGAAAAGACCGCGATGGATAATATAAGAAAGCACATTGAAGAGATCGAAAAAAGAGAGCTCTCGTGGGCCGCTTGTCTTAGCTCTGCTTCAAAAGGAAGAGTGAAATATGAAGAACTGTGCAGCATCAGACCTGCATTCCAGCATGACAGAGATAGAATTGTCCATTCCAAGGCATTTCGACGGCTCGGTGACAAGACACAGGTCTTCCTTTCACCGAAAGGAAGTCATTACAGCAACCGGCTTACACATACTCTTGAAGTGACCCAGATAGGAAGAACGATCGCCAAAGCACTTTTTCTTAACGAGTCGCTTACCGAAGCGATAGGGCTTGGACACGACCTGGGGCATACCCCGTTCGGACATTCAGGCGAAAGAGCTCTCGGGAAACTGCTGAAGAACGGTTTCAGACACGAAAAGCAGAGCATAAGGGTTGTCGATTTCCTTGCACGGAACGGTCAGGGGCTGAACCTGACATATGAAGTGAGGAACGGGATCCTGATGCATTCGAAAGGAAAGGGACCTCTTTTGAAAAAAGATGCTCTCCCTGAAACTCTTGAAGGTCAGATAATAAGACTCGCAGATATAATTGCGTATCTTAACCATGACATCGATGATGCTGTCAGAGGCGGCTTCCTTGACATAAAAAAGGTTCCGCACAATGACATTCTGGGTGAAAAAGGGTCTCAGCGGATAAATTACATGGTGACGGACCTCATTTCAAAAAGTTTCGAAGCTATCGAAGCAAAAGAGAAAATAATCAGGTTCAGCAGTGAAACCACGAAGATGATCGAGGATCTGAGAGACTTTATGTTCTCCAACATTTATGAAATGCCTGAAATAAGACGCGAATTTGAAAAATCTGAAAAGATCATCAAGTCACTTTTTTATTATTTTAAGGAAAATTATGACAATTTTACAGAATTCTATTCTAATCCTGTAAGTGATGATCCCGAAACGAACATAACTGATTTTATTGCAAGTCTTACCGATTCCTATGCGATCCATCTTTACACAAAACTTTTCATACCGGAAAGACTGAAATTCCCGGATTTTAAAAATGAAGACTAAACTTTTCATTATTTTTATCGTTGCAGGTTCCGTAATCATGAACATCTATTATTTTACAAAAGATGAAAAATGTGTTGAGGATTCTGTCAGCACAGAAGTGTTCATATATCCTGCCGACCACTCATCAATAGATTTTGAGCTGAGTTACGATCCGGAAAATCCTCAATATATGAATTTTTCTCTTGAGGGCGACAACATAATTTTTGCAAATTTCTACCTTAAAGGTTCCATGATAGATTCGTATCGCAGAAAGTATGACAAAAGACTGTCTGACAAACTTATCAGGAATATTCAGGAGATCGTGTATTTTCTAAACGATTATAAGATCTGGTTCAACGAAAGAGACAGAGTAACACTGTTTTACAACGAACAGAACGAAAAAATAGTTTACCTCAGGTTTAAAAATGCTGTAAGAAAAACCCTTTCAGATGTTTATCTTTTTGAAACGATCGATGGTGAAAGATATGTGAATTCAGACGGCAGTTATCTCCAGCCCTGTATTGTAAACGGACCTTTTGACGGCTGTCCTGATGTCAGATTTATCAATGAAAGCAATACTCTTGTTCCGGTTTTTAATGTGAGAATGCATCATAATGTAAAACTTCCTTTTCTTGCAAAGCTCGTGAATGTCGATCATTCAAGAAACTCAGGCGGAGAAATGGAATTTATTTACAGTAACTATGCGACCCGGGCTTTTTTCAAGGGGCTGGGACACATTAACGACAAATTGAAAAAGAACTCTCTTTACAAAAAAGATGCAGTGATAGGGAAAAGCGGATTTGTTCTTCAGGACGGTTCAGGCGGAGTCGTATATTTTCTAAGAAAAAATGAGAACACGCCTGTTTCCCCATTTCTGTTCCACCACATTGAAAGAAATTTTCTTCCCCAGAAATATGACAGGAATTTTCAGATAGTTAAAAGCTTCTATGCAAGACAGCTTGAATTCGGTTTGAAATTCGAACAACAATATTATTGAGAGGATAATTTGAAAAAAAGGATAATTTTAACATCAGAACTGCCCGGCGAAAGATACAAAAAGCTTTTAAATGAAAGCGGTGTCGAGGTCAAAGTTCTTAGTCCGGAAGAAAGAAAAGATCTTCGCAATGCAGTTTCATCGTTCGATCCTGAAGGGTTGATAACTCTTCTGTCAGATAAGATCGACAAGTCAGTGATTACTGCGGCACCCCGTCTAAAGGTTATTTCCAATTACGCAGTCGGATTCAACAACATTGATGTGAAATACTGCAGTGAAAAAGGGATAACTGTGACAAACACCCCTGATGTTCTTACTGATTCAACGGCAGATGTTGCGATCCTGCTTCTTCTTACGGCTTCAAGAAGGAGTTATGAAGGAGAAAAATTTACAAGAGAAGGAAAATTCACTGGCTGGGAGCCGGACCTTTTTCTCGGGAAATCTTTAAAGGGGAAAACTTTCGGTGTTATCGGTATGGGCAGAATAGGTAAGGCAACCGCGAAAAGGGCAAAAGCATTCGGTCTTAAAATAGTTTACTGGAACAGAACAAGGTTAAGCATTGACAAAGAGACGGAGCTGTCCGCAGAATACTGTGAGATTGATGATCTGATCAGGAACAGTCACTTCATTTCTCTTCATCTTCCCTTCGTTCCGGAGCTTCACCATCTGATAGGGAAAAAAGAGATTGCTTCAATGAGATCTGATGCAATACTGATAAACACTGCAAGAGGCGCTCTGGTCGATGAAGATGCCCTCGCTGATGCTCTGATCGGAAAAAGGATCTATGCCGCGGGTTTTGATGTTTATGAGAATGAACCTGTAATTAACGAAAAACTGTTTGCGTTGAATAATGCTGTCCTTCTGCCTCATATCGGAAGTGCCGCTGAAGAGACAAGAGCTGAAATGGCTGAAATGACAGTAAACGGATGTCTGTCAGTGCTTGAAGGAAAAAAACCTGCTAACAGTGTGAACTGATCTAATATTTCAGAAATCTGCCGATATCTTCCTTGATGACTTCAAAAGAACCGTTCCAGAAGGATGTGTTGTTAAGGTCAATGCCGACACTTTTTCCCACATCCAGTATGCTTTTTCTGCCGGTTTCTGAAAGAAGCCGCTTATAATCTTCAACAAATGAAGAGCCCCGTTCAAGATATATTGCATAAAGTCCTTTGGCGAAAAGGAGTCCGAAAGCATACGGGAAATTGTAAAAATTATAGTCCGCAACATAGTAATGGGGTTTGACAAGCCACATGTAGGGGTGAAGATATTCAGGGTCAAGTCCTTCGGCATAAGCTTCTTTCTGTGCCGAAAGCATGATTTCCTTGAGCTGATCTACCGAAAGTGATGACGAAGCTCTGTTCTCAAATACCTCTGTTTCAAAAAGGTATCTGCTGTAAATATCCACAATCACCTGTCCGGAGGATGATATGTCAGCTTCAAGTATCGAAAGCTGCTGATCAGTTGTCGCCTGTTTCAAAGCTGCATGGTTAACGATCGTTTCACAGAAAATTGAAGCTGTTTCTGCAAGCGGCATCGGATAGTTTGAATTCAGGAAACTTTCGTTGTTAAGGCAGTGTCCGTGGAAAGCGTGTCCAAGTTCATGGGCAAGAGTTCTCACATCGTTGTATGAACCGCTGAAATTGGAAAGGATCCTGCTTTGGTTTATGCTTCTTAAATTTGCGCAGAATGCTCCACCCACTTTTCCTTCTCTCGGTTGAGCATCGATCCAGCCGTTCTCGAACGCATTTTTGGCAAAAAGTCCGAGATCAGCACTGAAAGATGAGAATTTTTCAACGATAAAATCCTTCGCCTGTGAATATGAGAACTGCATGTCGGTATTGCTGATCGGCGCAAATATATCAAAAAAAGGAAGACCGTTCCTGTGCCGGAGCATCAGCGCTTTTTTCCTGAAATATTTTCTGAAAACCGGGAGATATTTTTTGAGTGATCTCATCATTGCATCAAGTGTTCTTTTGTCCATCCGGCTTCTTAAAAGAGTCATTTCCAAAGGAGATTTATATCCTCTTAAGCGGGATGTCGTAATGACTTCCCCTTTTATTCCGTTAATGCATGCACATATCGATTTTTCGATCTTAGGATATGATGCAAGTTCGGCTTCGTAAGCTTTTTTTCTTGTCAGTGGATCTGGAGAATATGCCATGCTTCTGACTTGAGGAAGTGTTTTCTGTTCAGCAATTTTCCCGTTTTCAGTGAAATCGACAAGAAGTGAACTGGTAAGGACATTGTGTAGGTTTGTCCATGCGGAAGATCCAGTCGCCTTCATATCGGAAATGATCTTTTCCTTTGAGCTGTCGAGCATGTATTTTCCTTTTTTTATCATCTCCGAAAGGTGAAACGAATGGTTTTTCAGGGATTCACTACCGCCAAGAAGAGCTGAAGACTTATGCTTGACGATCCATTTGACGAATTTCACATCTATCACCTCGATCTGACTGAGCTTCTTTTCAAAAAGCTCCATGAATTTAACCGCTTCCTGATCGGCAGTATTGACTGAAAAGCTGAGTTCCGCAAAATCTGAAAGTCTTGAAAGAGCAAGGCCTGCGGAATTTCTTTTTGCAATATACTCTTCAAGTATCTTTTCAACAGGGTCTTTCCGTTTCTTAAGTCCGTCAGCCCAGTTGTCGTAATCCTCGATAGCTTTATCTATATCGGAACAGCTGGCAGAGAACATCTTTGAGTCAAAACCGGGGAAAAGGTCATCAAGCCGCCATCTCATTTCGTGCTGCATATTTTTCTCCTGAAACGAAAGTTATAAGATCTCAAAACGGTGAATGATACTCCGCACCCCTAATTTTTTCAAGTGTTTATAATTTTCAAGAATTTGACCCGGGGAATTACACCAATATCATTGATTCGGGTATGGACAATCACATTGCTATTGAAGTTTTCACAGGTACGGGATCTGATACCTATTTTTTCCTCACCGATGAAAGAGGAAATGTTGTTGCATTGACAGATGAAGATGGTACAATACTTGAGCGTTACAGGTACAGAGTCTATGGAGAACATGAAGTGCTTGATGATCTGTTTGAAGAAAAAGATTGCGGTGTTGACACCTGCTACGCCGGA
>JAGOEX010000276.1 GCA_017997475.1 bacterium | reverse complement strand
TAAGATCTCAAAACGGTGAATGATACTCCGCACCCCTAATTTTTTCAAGTGTTTATAATTTTCAAGAATTTGACCCGGGGAATTACACCAATGTCATTGATGCTGGAATGGAAAATCACATAGCCATTGAAGTTTTCACAGGTACGGGCTCTGATACTTATTTTTTCCTCACCGATGAAAGAGGAAATGTAGTTGCATTGACAGATGAAGATGGTACAATACTTGAGCGTTACAGGTACAGAGTCTATGGAGAACATGAAGTGATAAACTCCTGTCACACAGCATGTGACACGACATATCAAAGCTGTTTTGATGCATGCAACGAAGATCCCACATGTGAAGCGGACTGTCTTGCCACAAAGAACACGTGTGATTCAAACTGTGCCGCAACTGATTACGCCGGAAATGTCCACAACTTCCTCTGGGGCGGCTCACTCTACGAACCGGAAACCAACCTCTACTGGATGAGAAACAGATATTACCACAAAGATATGCACCGCTTCATCAATCAAGACCCCATCGGAATCTGGGGAGATGCGAATAATCTTGGCAACGGATTCGCTTATGTCGCAGGAATGGTGATTGAAGCAAGTGATCCTACTGGGTTGGGTCCTGTTGGGGATTGGTTTAAAGCTCTTTTTAATGCAATTGTAAATTGGTTTAAAACTGGGGTATGGAGCTTTAACTACAATTCAAGTGAATCCGCTCCAAGTCCCGAATCCGAGGCAGAAAAAGCAGAACAGGAACGGCAGGCTGCGGAAAAACAAAAAGCCGCCGAGGCATTAAATCAAGATAAAACTGATGCAGATAAAGCCGCTGAAGAAGATGGAAAGCCCGAAGAAACAGATTCTCAAAAGACAGAGGAAAAAATAAAAGAATTGCTTAAAAAAGGTATAGCTGCTTTATTAATCAATGCTTTGTCTCCTTGGGGGCCAAAAGCAGATGGTGAAGACGGGAAAGGTCCAGAAGGAGAAAAAGGGTGGACTTTTATGGTTTCGATTGATTTATTTAAATTGTTTTCGAAATATCCTTCAGATCCTTATGTAGACCAGACAGATGTGGAAAAAATGATTTTCTATAGGATGCTAGTTATGAAGTTGCTGAAAAAAGGAGAAGAAATGCCGGAAAGAATTATTATTGATGATCGCAGTGACACCGGCAGACACGGAGTACGGTTTTTTGATAATCCCTATTTTAGACAGAAAGATCCGTTAACTGAAATTCTTTATCTTGAACGCGATGACGCAGGAAAAATTTATTTCAATCGTTTCGGAAAAAACGGAATTTATGGAGGAAGCGAGAGGAAGAACGGGTATGAAACTGTCACTGAAAAAGGGTTTAACAGGGGAGATATAGATCCATACTTCTATTGATTGGGAGGGTCATTGTGAAAACTATAATTATAATTCTGATCATATTTTTCATGGGGGTGATTTATTCTGAAGAAAACACAAAAACTCCTGCTTTTAAAAATAGTGAAGAAAACCCCATAAAAGAAAGTGAAAAAAAAGGGGAAAAAAAGAAGGTCAGCACGGCTGAAAAAGTGTTTTTCTGTGCAAAAGGATATAAAGGTCCGGCATTTCTTGGCTGGTGTAAAGATGGTAATTACTATGGACCGGTTCATATGGGAAGTATTGGTGTGGCAGTTGCAGATGGGTTTTACGGATTGGTTCAGATCAGTGGTTTCTTATCGTTGTCAGATAATTTTTATGGATTGGTTCAAATAGGTGGTTTTGGTGTGGGATCTAAAAAAATATTTTATGGTTTTGGACAGATAGGTGGTGCCGTTGCTACTTCAGAAATTTTTAACGGAGTTTTTCAATTTGGCGGACTTTTTTCAGTTGCATATAAAAAATTCAACGGACTTGTCCAGATTGGCGGACTGATTACAGGTGCAGATAAATTTCATGGATTTATTTCTTTAAGTAGCATTATGTCAGGAATATCAAATTTTGAAGGTGGCTTTCAAATAAGCCTTTTTTCTATGTCAGGATTTAATTTTTTAGGACCTTTTTTGTCCACAGAGAAACAAGAAAAGTTTTTAAAAGATAAAAAAATTCACGGTTTTTACGGTGGATTTCAAATTGGTGTGCTTGTGAGCGGAGCATCGACATTTAAAGGTGTTTCTCAGATTGGAGCTTACAATGTTTCATTACAGCATTACGGTGGTCAGATAGGCATAGTGAACAGATCGAAAGTTGTCCGGGGTGTTCAGATCGGAGTTGTAAATTATACCGAAAAGCTTTATGGACTACAGCTTGGACTCGTTAACATTGCACAGAACGGATTTCTGCCGTATACAACCATTTTGAACATCGGGTGGTAGGCTACTTTATAAAAAATAACCCCCAAGGAGACCCCTCATGAAGTATTTATGGATCTTAATTGCAGTTTTTATGTTTGTTCCGGTTTTTGCAGAAACAGCCTGATTATTTTCTTGACTAATTCGTCCACGCAATTTATCGTGCATTAGCTTTCTGATTTTTCTAATTCGGGGATATTTATGAGCAAGAATGAGCCGGTGCACAACAATTTGTTTGGCAAAACCTTCCAGAGTATTGAAAACACTAACGATTTCATAAAAGGTGCTCTGCCGGCAGGGATCGTGAGAAAGCTTGATTTTTCAACATCAGTGATCCAGTCAACAAGCCATGTCGATGATTCATTAAGAAGTCACCTGAGCGATTTTGTCATTAAGATAAAAACTAAAGATGATGAAAATGTTGATCTCTATTTCCTTTTTGAACATAAGTCGCATAAAGATAAGAACATTCTCTGGCAGTTGCTGAAATATCAGTATCTCATGCTTGAAGAGGATTATAAAGCGGAAAGAAAGTTCAGGATAATAATCCCTGTGGTTTTCTATCACGGTCACGGAAAATGGAACTTGAAGAGAAGTTTTTCTGAATCTTTCAATGTCCCGCATTATTTCAGGAAACACACGCTCAACTTTGAATATTTTCTTTACGACACAAAGGAGTTTGACCTTTCACAAGGGGATAGATTCAGCAACAATGTGTTTCTGATGAGCGTTCTGTCGCTGATGAAGCAGTACGGAAAAGTGGATGCGGAGAAATTCAGGACAGTTGTTAGATATATGAAAAGCAGCGGAATGGACTGGAAAGATGATCAGACACTTGTTCTGATAAGGTATTTTGTAATGACGAATGAAGTTGATAAAGATAAAGTAATGACTATAATAACAGAGGAATTTGGACCTGATGCGGAGGA
>JAGOEX010000275.1 GCA_017997475.1 bacterium | reverse complement strand
GGCAGGTTCGATTCCTGCCCTCTCTGCCAACTTTTTGCTTTTTCAGGTGGAGCTGGTGCTCCGGGCTGTGTTTCTCAGCCGGTTTTACCAAGCAGGTTCGATTCCTGCCCTCGATTGATGTTTTGATTTGATTTAAAAATTTTAAAAATTACGGAGTGAAAAATGTCTGATTACAATCAAATGTGGAAAGATCTCGGTCTTGATATTCCGAATCACGAAGGGTTGCTCAATTTTCTTGGAGAAGCTTATCAGGGGATTTATCTTTCTCAGCAGAATCGTCCTAAGTCTATGGATTATTTCGATTTTGTCATTTCAGAGATACACGGGCTCAGAGTTAAAGAGATAATTGACGCAAGAAAAGCGGGCAAAAAAGGAATAGGGACTTTCTGTGTCTATGTTCCGGAAGAACTTGTCCTTGCCGCAGGTGGAATCTACATCGGTCTTTGTGCCGGAGCAGAAGTGGGAACTCCTCAGGCGGAGCAGTATCTTCCAAGAAACACATGTGCACTTATCAAAGCGTTTGTCGGTTTTAAACTAGCAAATCTCTGTCCATACGGCGAAGTGACCGATCTGATAGTCGGTGAAACGACTTGTGACGGAAAGAAGAAAGCGTATGAGGCATTTGATGAGATCACTGGAAAAATGCACATAATGGACCTCCCGAACACAAAATCTGAGGAAGGTAGAAAGCTGTGGCTTGCAGAAGTGAAAAAGTTGAAAGATAAACTCGAAGCAGTTACAGGAAATAAGATAACTGCTGAAAATCTTGCTGAAGCGACAAAAATAGTAAATGACAAAAGAAGAGCCCTGCAACGCCTCGCAAAATTAAGAGAAGCCAATCCTTCACCGATCTCAGGACTTGACGCACTGCTTATCAACCAGATCTCTTTTTATGATGATCCGCTGAGATTCACATCAATGGTAAATAAACTTTGTGACGAACTTGAAGAAAGGGTGAAAGAGGGTTTTGGTGTGACAGATAAAAATGCTCCAAGAATCCTTGTTTCTGGTTCTCCGATGGCGATACCGAACTGGAAGCTTCATCACATAATTGAAACTTCAGGAGCAGTTGTCGTTGGTGAAGAATCATGTGTAGGTGCAAGGAATTACCGTGCTCTAACCGATGAATCGGCAGCTTCACTTGATGATGCAGTTGAAAAGATCGCAAGCCGGTATCTCACAATTGACTGTGCATGTTTTACTCCAAACATTGAAAGAATGGAAAATATCGAAAAAATGAAAGATGAACTCAAAGCTGACGGCATTGTTCACTATTCTCTTCAGTTCTGTACTCTCTACATGACAGAAGGTTTTAAGGCGGCAAATAAAATGAAAGATTTTCCGTTCCTGCGCATCGAGACTGACTACAACATGGAAGATGCCGGTCAGATCAAGACAAGGATAGAAGCGTTCCTCGAAATGATAAACACAGGAAAATAGCCAAAATAAAAGGAGAATCACATGCTTTCAACGGGGATTGACATCGGTTCAAGCAATATCAAGATCGCAGTCATTGAAAACGGACTGATCATTGATCTTAAAAAAACTTCAACCGGTTTCAACCCCGTTGAGAAGTGCCGGGAACTTCTCGGTGACAATATCAATGGCACAGTAAAAGCGACAGGTTACGGAAGACACCTTGCTCAGAAAGCTTTCAACTGCGGCACGGTGAGTGAAATCTCGGCATTTGCAAAAGGAGCCGTTTTTTTTAATCCTGAAGTGAGAACAGTTGTTGATGTAGGCGGACAGGACAGTAAAGTGATAAGATGCAACAGATCTGGAGAAGTGCTCTCTTTTGAAATGAACGATAAATGTGCGGCAGGGACAGGCAGGTTTCTCGAGATAATGGCTCGTGCTCTCGAAATGACACAAACTGAGTTTGGAAACATAAAACCGTCAAACAGCAAATCGATAAAGATCAGTTCAATATGCACAGTTTTTGCAGAATCTGAAGTGATATCAATGGTCGGAAAAGGTGAATCAAAGGAAAACATCGGTTATGCACTTCACGAAATGGCGGTGGAGCGGGTATGTTCTTTAACGAACAGAGTCGGAGTTGACGGTACTGTTTCTTTTGCCGGAGGATGTGCCTATGACCGTCTTTTTGTTCAGTTACTTGCCAAAAAATTAAATAGAGATATTTTTGTGAGTGCACAGCCGGAATTTACAGGGGCGGTCGGTGCCGCACTGCTGAGTGCAGGGTAGTCAGATTTAATCAGGAGAACCCATGGAAAAAAGATCAATGCAGTCAGAACTCAGAAAGCTTCCTTCAGTTGATTCTGTTTTAAACCAGCCGGTCATCAGAAAGCAGATCGAGCGCAATGGAGCTGATTTTGTCACATTTGTGGTGAGATCTGTTGTGGAAAATGTGAGGCATTCTGTTCTAAACGGTGGAATTTGTCCTGAAGCGGCTGAAATTATTGCTAAATGTGATGAAGCGGCAGATTTCATAAGAAAGCCGATATTAAAAGAAGTTCTCAATGCGACAGGGGTCATAATTCATACAAATCTTGGCAGGGCTCCGCTTGGAAAAAAAGTTCTTGAAGATATTAAAGGGGTCATTTCGGGGTACTCAAACCTTGAATATGATCTTAAAACCGGCGAAAGGGGACACAGGAACGATCACATTGTGCCACTTTTAAAATATATCACAAAAGCAGAAGATGCAGTGATCGTGAATAACAATGCGGCAGGAATAATGCTTGCTCTCGGCACTTTTGCAAAAGGTAAAGAAGTGATAATCAGTCGCGGAGAACTTATCGAAATAGGCGGATCGTTCCGGATTCCTGAGATACTTGCGGCTTCAGGTGCAATCATGGTCGAAGTGGGTACGACAAATAAGACTCGATTAAGTGATTACGAAAAAGCGATCACACAAAATACTGCAATGATATTCAAGGCACACCGTTCAAATTTTGATATGGTGGGGTTTACCGAGGAAGTCAGTGTGCATGAACTTGCTGAATTTTCTCATAAAAAAGGGTTGCCGTTTTTATATGACATCGGCTCGGGGCTTATAAGAAAACCGAAAAATCTCAATCTTGAAAGTGAACCCGATGTCGAATCGGCAATTCTTGACGGAGCCGATCTTGTGGCATTCAGCGGAGACAAACTGCTCGGCGGTTCTCAAGCCGGTGTGGTTGCAGGAAGAAAAGAGTTCATTTCAAAGCTGAAAACTGCTCCGATGATGAGGGCGCTTAGGGTTGACAAACTGACACTCGCAACATTGTCC
>JAGOEX010000274.1 GCA_017997475.1 bacterium | reverse complement strand
TTATGAATGATATTAATCTCAGTAAATTCAATGGTTTTGTCATCAAGTGCCTTGACGAGTGCTTCTTTTGCCGCCCAGAAGCCGGCTATCCTTTCAAGCGGATCTTTGAATTTTCCAATGTATTCAAAATCTTTAAGGGATAAAAACCTTTTCCATAGATCGGGCTTATCTTTAAGTCGCTCAATTTCAACAATATCAGTTCCAACTCCTGCGATCAAAGTGTGCTCCTGACAAATTGTGCAATGTTTTCAACTGCTTTTTTAACTTTGTCCATGTCGGGGCCTTCCGCCATGACACGAAGAACGGGCTCGGTTCCGCTGTACCTGACAAGTGCTCTGCCGCCGTCAAGTCCCTTTTCCTCTTTTTCAATAAGTTCGGCAAGCCCTTCAATTGTTTCAAGCGGCTTTTTCTCACTCACTTTCACTTTTGTCATAAACTGGGGAAAAAGCTCAATATCTGCTGCAAGTTCTGATAACTTTTTCTTTGTTGCGTTCATAACTGCAAGAATCATGAGCGAAGCAAGAATTCCATCTCCTGTCGGATTAATGTCAGAAAGAATAATGTGTCCACTGTTCTCTCCGCCAAGAGATGAGCCGGTTTCCTTAATTTTCTCGTAAACATATCTGTCGCCGACATTTGTTCTTAGAAGTTTAATCCCTTCATCTTTTAAAAACTTTTCAAGCCCTGCGTTGCTCATAACCGTCGTAATAACGGTGTTATTTTTCAACACCCCGTTATTTTTGAGGTATCTGGCAAAAATGCCGATCAGTTTGTCTCCGTCAACAATATTTCCAAGTTCATCAATTGTAATAAGCCGGTCGGCATCACCGTCATAAGTTATCCCGATGTCGCATTGTTTTTCCACCACAGTTTTTGACATTATTTCAGGATGAAGCGCCCCGCAGTTGTCATTGATGTTGAAACCATCCGGATCTTTTGAGAAAAAATGCGGTGTAATTCCTTCAATGTTTTTAAATATTTGCTGCGCCACAAAAGATGCCGCGCCATTTGCACAGTCAACGCATATTTTAAAAGAACAGTCATTTAAATTTTTGGAAAAAACGGCACTGAGCCGGTTTGCATAATCAGCATAAGAGTCAGTTTTCACAGCATATTTGCCGACAGTTCCGTCACCTGCCGGGTTATCAAAGAATATTTGTTCGATCTCTAACTCCTCTTCATCATTGAGCTTTTCACCTTCTGAATTAAATATTTTTATTCCGTTATCGTGATAAGGATTGTGACTTGCAGAGATCACTATGCCGAAATCACAGCCGTTGTTCCTTACAAAATCGCTCACAAGAGGTGTCGGAACAACTCCAAGATAAGTTACATCGCCTCCGGCACTCATAATGCCCGATGCTACAGCATTTACCAGCATTGGCGAGGAAATTCTGGGGTCCATACCTATTGCGGCACTGATCCTTGAACTGGAATTTCCTGAAAAATAACGGGTTATGGCTTTTCCAACAATTACGGCTGTTTCAGGTAAAAGTGGATAAACATTGGCTTTTCCCCTTATCCCGTCAGTCCCGAATAATTTCTTTTCTGTCATTTTTCACCTTTTTTTGCTTTTACCCTGTCTTCGCTCTTCGGCTCGTCCGCATCAATTGTTTTCGCCTCTTTTTCAAGTGTTATCGTAACAGTCGCCTTGTCAGTTTCAACAGTTGAGATATGTATCGAGGGAAGAACAAGTTTCAATTCCTTTTCAAAAGACCCCTTCAGAGTATCGAGTACTATCTTTTCGGTAGTTACCGAGTCAATCTCCGAGATCTCCTTTTCTGGACCGGCAATAGTAACTTTTTTCGGAGTGACCTTATATCCTTTTATCTTTGACCCGGCGGGTGGCTGGCCGTCAAGCCACGGATCAATTTTTACTTTTCTTTCAATTTTTTTAGCCGTCCTTACCGAAATCTCTGCCGGAAATATTTTTTCAACACTCAGATTGCCGGCGAAAGTCATCATTTTTGCATCGAGAAGACGGGTGAACTTTCCCGGTTTCTTCGCAGAAATATCAATGTTTATAACAAAATCCCTGTCGTTGATCTTTGCAAAATCGAAAACGCTTCCTGAAAGTTTTACCTGTATCTGGTCAATGGTATCAGAAACGATTATCTGATCTTTGGGGTGTATGATATTAACTTTGACCGGATAATCTCTTGATTCCTGATTCCTGCTGATCGAAAATGTCCAGAGGATCAGAGTCAGCAGCAGTGCAAGAAGTTTTTCTGAAGAATACTGTGTAAAAAAATTCTTTAGTGCTTCTTTCATTTTTTCTCCTTCACAAGGTGGGCAATGAGCACTTTTCTGACAATATCACGGCTCATGTTACGAGTTATCTTCCCTTTTTTGAGCATGGATATCTGCCCTCTCTCCTCGCTCACGACAAAAACAATACAGTCAACCGCTTCACTTATTCCGTATGCAGCACGGTGCCGTGTCCCGAAATTGGGGTCAATATCGGGATTTGTACTCAGCGGGAGAACGGCACTTGCAAGAGCGATCCTTCCGTCTTTTATTATCACGGCTCCGTCATGAAGAGGTGAGCTTTTTTTGAATATTGTAAGAAGAAGTTCCTTTTTTACATTTGAATCGATCTTTACCCCCCCCGAAACAAACGATTCGGGATTTCCTTTCTGAGCAATGACTATCAGCGCTCCCTCAGAGATAGATGCAAGATATGATAATGATTCAGTTATTTCATCAACAACGAATAAGCTGTCCTTCTTTCTTCCCGAACCTTTAAAAATGTCGAAGAACTCAAATCCTGAAAGAATTGTCCTTATCTCTTCATGAAAAAGAATGATGATTATGATGAAAAAGTTGGCAAAAAGACCTTTGAGTATCCATTCGGTTGTCTTAAGTCCGACCAGATTCCCGATAAAGTAAATGAAAAGAAGAACGAGGAACCCCGACAGTATCTGCATCGACTTTGTCCCTTTTACCAGAACAAGCAGACGGTAGATAATGAAAAAGACGATCATAAGGTCAATGACCCGTATCACCATTGCCGACGGCGAACCGCCCCAGATCGCCTGCCAGTATGCCCCTGCATAGTTTAAAAACATTTTATATCCCTCATTGCATTATGAACCGCCACACAGTCTTTCGCTTCCTTTATATCGTGAACTCTGATTATTGCAGTCCCTTTTTCAAGCAGTTTCGTGTTGAGCGCTACTGTTCCGGCGATCCTCTCAAGCGGATCTTTTCTTCCGGTAATATGCCCTATCATGCTT
>JAGOEX010000273.1 GCA_017997475.1 bacterium | reverse complement strand
TCGTCGGACAAGTCGTCGGAAAAGTCATCAGCAGTCTCCTTGTCATTGGCAGTTTTTTTAGAGTTCTCACAACCGTAAAACGCAAAAACCGCAAGAAAAATAAAAAACAACGCTTTTTTCATGAACTTTTCTCCCAAAAAACGGTTAAGTTACAACACTTTATTTGAAAACAGCGGAAATGTCAAGGATTGCAAAAACAGCTTTTTGACATCTTGCAGTTTTTCAATTAGATTCAAATTGTTAATGTTTGGGGAGTAAATATCATGAAAAAACAGACAATTCCAGTTGATAAGGCGTTTAAATTACTGTCAATCTGGGCGAAAACAATTGGTCATGTTCCAATAATTGATCTTATGGCGGCTGGGGGTGAAAATCCGTGGAAGATACTTGTTTCGACAATGCTTTCGGCAAGGACAAAAGACAGTGTGACGGCAATCTCTTCAAAAAAGCTTTTCAGTGTTGCAGATACTCCGCAAAAGACTGCAAAACTGACTGTGGAAAAGTTAATGGAGCTTATTTATCCAGTCGGATTTTATAAAGTCAAAGCGGAAAATCTGCATAAACTGGCTTTAATAATTGCTCAAAAATATAAAGGTCAAGTGCCTGAAACAGTTGAAGAACTCACGACTCTTCCGGGAATTGGCATAAAAACTGCATCACTCGTTTTCATTAAAGCATTTGACGGTTACGACATCTGCGTTGACACCCATGTTCACCGCATTTCAAACATGTGGAACCTCGTTAAAACCGATGTGCCCGAAAAAACAAGAGAAGAACTCAAAAAAGTCCTCCCGAAAAAATACTGGAAAGAACTCAATCAGCACATCGTCACACTCGGACAAACCATCTGCCGCCCCATGAAACACGAATGTGACAAATGCCCACTGAATAGAATATGTTCTGAGTCGAAAGTGTGTGCGTAATTTCCACACCACCTTTGTTTTTCTTGCACATTAACATTGTTTGTGTTATTATGCACTATTAATGTTTTTTGAGGTGAGTGATGAAGGTTGTTCAAAATTTAAGAAAATATGTTGAAGAGACCCTGGGGATTAAGATCCATCCGGTGCTTTGGAAAAAGAGTCGGGCGATGCCTTTACTTATCACAGATATGTATCATCTATACGAATCCCCTTTCATTGACAGCAGTGTGATCTTCATTATTGATAAAGGGCGTGATGAGCTTACCCCCGCTTCCGTAAAAAAACATATTTCCATGATAAGAGAAAAAGAGGGGGTGGATATCGTATATGTTAAAGACACTGTCTCCAGTTTTAACCGGAAGCGGCTGATCGAACAAAATGTCCCTTTTATAATTCCGGGCAACCAGATGTATCTTCCCATGCTGGGGATCGATCTTAGGGAATATTTTAGAAAAAATATCATTGAAAAGACCGTTTTCAGCCCTTCCACACAGGTGTTTCTTCTGTCGGCAATAATTAATGATAATGGACAGTACTGTCCCAGAAATGCCGCGGAAAAACTCGGGTATTCCCAGATGACTCTTTCTCGTGTTTTTGATGAACTCGAAGCGGC
Organism: bacterium; assembly: GCA_017997475.1. Taxonomy (GTDB): domain Bacteria; phylum UBP6; class UBA1177; order UBA1177; family UBA1177; genus JAGOEX01. Next base: position 1,705 of record JAGOEX010000273.1, on the reverse strand, counting down.
TGGAATAGGGGCTCATACAATTTCAGGGAAAGAACGGTTCTTAACTTTTGAAAATGATAAAAAGGCACTGTGGGAAAAAATAAAGCCGTATCTGCAATCACCGGTTAAAAAAAGAACCGTGTTCTACGGTGATAAAACTGAAAGAATGTATTTATCAGGTCTGTCAGCTCTTTCGGCATATTCCATGATAGCGGAAATCAGCCCGGTTTATGCCGTAAGTTCAGACACATGGAATGAAATTAACAGAAAATCCGCTTCAGGCTCACAGTCATTGAAAAATGAAATTGAGATAGAGGTATGGAAATATGATCCGGGACTTTTTAGCAGGAACGGGGTTGTTGACCCCTTCTCTCTTTATCTCTGTTTTAAAGATGACAGCGATGAAAGGACACAGTCGGCAATTGACCAGATGATGGAGAATTATAAATGGTAAAAGGGCTCTCTATTTTTCGCAAATATTTTGAAAACTATACTGAAAACTTTGTTGTCATAGGTGGAACCGCCTGTTTTCTTTCAATGGAAAACGCAGGAGTGCCTTTCAGAGTCACCAAAGACATTGACATTGTGCTTCTTATTGAGGCAATTGATACACCTTTTGTAGAAACGATCTGGAAATTCATTAAAGAAGGCGGGTATCAGGTGCGGGAGAAGGAATCGGGGAAAAAACAACTCTACCGGTTTTTAAAGCCGGAAAATACTGATTATCCCTTCATGATAGAGTTCTTTTCCAGAAAACCCGATATGCTCCAAATTTCAGGCAGTTCAACTGTGACACCCGTCCCAACGGATGAAGCCGTATCAAGTTTATCGGCAATCCTTCTTGATGATGACTACTATCAGTTCATCCGGTCGGGGAAAATAATTCTTGAAGGAATCCCCTCTGTAAGACCTGAACATCTTATTCCTCTTAAGGCGAAGGCATTTCTTGACCTGTCGGAAAGAAGGGAAAAAGGTGAAAGCATCGATTCCCGTGATATTTCAAAACACAGGAACGATATTTTCCGACTGACAATGATCGCTGATCCGGAGTTCAAAGCAGACATTCCTGAAAAAATATCAGATGACATGAATATCTTCATTGAAAAAATGAACCTTGAAACGGTTGATCTTAAAACTCTCGGGATCAAAGGAATATCAAAAGAGCTTTTATTGAAACAGTTAAAAATGATGTATCTTTGATTTTTTTGTTTCGAAAATGATTTAAGCACCCTTCAAAGATAGGTCGCTTGCGACAAAATGAAGGCAACGCCATCAAAAACGATCGGTCATAAAACCGGTTTTCATCCGTTTTCAGGCTGATTTTCGACAAAGCGGGTTTTTTGAGGTGAAAACCTCATTTGTAACTATTTGATTATATTCGGCATTTGTTTGATGTCGCAAGCGACCGCTCCGGCAATGTCGAAAATCGAGTTTCGACAAAACGGTGCATTTTGTAACCAATTGGAATCACTGACAATATTAACACGATGGAAAGTCAATGACCGAAACCCTCAATGATTACAAGGGCTTCGCATAACTGATCATTATGTTAACTGTGTTGCAAAAGAGCCGAGGCAGTGCCTCGGCTCGAATGTTTTCTATATGTGTTTGTGAGTTTGAGTGTGAATGGGAATTTGGAGTCTGGAATCGGAATTATCTTGCGAATGTGACCTCTTTATCAGGATCTCCGTTTTTTAAAGTGTCGACGCGAACGAGATTTCCCCCG
>JAGOEX010000045.1 GCA_017997475.1 bacterium | reverse complement strand
CCCGCAAACGGATGAATTTATTGATGATATTTTTCTCCAGTCAGAATCAGAGCCAATCTGAAAAGGAGTGCTTATATCTTCCGTTGTACCTTGATGAATTATATATGTTTCGTTTTTACCCCAACAGAAAAGTTTTCCTGCCCGAATGCCGCATGTTGCTGACTCTCCTGCTGCAACTGAAATCCAATCATTTTCTTCACCAATTTTTGTCGGTTCAAATCTTGTCAAATCTGTTCCATCGCCAATCTGCCCGTAGTAATTAGTCCCCCAGCAGTACAACTCACCATTTCTTATTCCGCATGTATGCATATTCCCTGAAGAAACAGACTGCCAATCGTCGGCGGTTCCTATCTTCACCGGTTCTTCCCTTGTTTCATTTGTCCCGTCACCGAGACTCCCCGAATTATAACCCCAGCAGTAAAGATTTCCGCTTTCTATTCCGCAAAAATGGCCATACCCGCCGGAAATAAAACTCCAGTTTTCTAATTCTCCAATCTGCTCCGGAGATTTATTAAAAAGTATTTCTTTATTTACATAACTGCCGAGAGTTTCTCCCCAGCAGTATAATTTTCCACTCTCTATTCCGCATGTAGAATAATAACCACCTGAAACCATTGACCAACCATCATTATTCCCTATTTGAACGGGAACAGCTCTATTTAACTCGGTTCCATCTCCAACTTGACCTAACTGATTGGATCCCCAGCAAAAGAGCTTTCCTGAATCTATCATACAAGTATGCATTGCTCCCAAAGAAACCGATGATATTTCTCCGTTTTCATAGATAAGTTCCGGCTCCGTTCTTATTGAGATCTTTCCTGTTCCTGTCTGACCGTATGAATATCCGCCCCAACAATAAACTTCAGCCCCTTTTTTACCGCATGAATGCCATGTTCCCAAAACAATTTCGCTCCACTCATTACCTGTTCCAGTTGGAAAAGGCGTTGTCTTACTCTGAACTGTTCCATCTCCGAACTGTCCTAAACCGTTTAACCCCCAGCAGTAAAGCTCACCCATTCTCATTCCGCAGGTAATTCCAGTGCCTGTTCTTACATCTGTCCAGTCTTTATAATCACCAACTTTATGGGGAGATAAGACTTTCTCGAAATATCCAGTTATTCCATTTCCAATCTGTCCGTAAGCATTGCTTCCCCAACAGTAAATTTCACCGCTTAAGATGCCGCAAACATGCATTGACTTCATACTTAATGCCGACCAGTCATTTTCAACACCTACTCTGACAGGGGAATCAGCATCATCTTCGGTTCCATTTCCAATATTACCATAAAAATTGTAACCCCAGCAGTAAAGCTCTCCTTTACGAATTCCGCATGAAGAAAAAAAACCAGACTCCACTTTTTCCCAGTCATCATGTTCTCCAATTTGAAAAGGAACTGTTACTTCCTCATCAAAAAGAGAATTTACATTTCCCCAACAGTAAACTTTACCTGATCTTATTCCGCAGGAGTGATAATATCCCAAGCTTATTTTTGTCCAATCTTTTTTGTCATCCACCTTGATCGGTTTATTGCTTTTCTCCTGTGTTCCATCGCCAAGTTGTCCATACTCGTTATCTCCCCAACAGTAAAGCTCTCCATTTCTTATTCCGCAGGTAAAATTGTTTCCGGCAGAAACAAAAGACCAATCTCTCTCTTTTCCAATCTGAACTGGAATATTTTTATCAACATTCGTTCCATCCCCAAGCTGTCCATAATAGTTGTTGCCCCAGCAGTAAAGCTTTCCACCTGATATATTACAGACATGAAAAGTACCTGAATCAAATTTACCCGAAACAACTGAACATCCAGCAAAGTTATAACCGGAACAATCATCTTTACATTCAGCAGTTCCATCGGAAAAAATCTCAGAATTCATCTCAACGCATGATTTTATTTCACCGGCTTTGCATTTTTCATCAACGGTTCCGCACAAATCTTCTTCTTCATAAATATCTTCGTCATTACTGCTCTCAGAATCATTTTCTGCATTTTCTTTGCCATCTTCTCCGCACGACAGAAAGCTCAATAAAATGAAAAATAGAACAATGAAAATCAACTTGTTTTTCATAACTTCCTCTCAGGATTGTAAACACTAAGTTCTATTTATGTTAATTGAAAAGTCACAAATGTCAAAGAACCCTTTTTGCAACTTCGGGGATGAATCGCCAGTACTGTTTCGGCATGAATGACTGTTGGAGTTTGGGATTTTTGCGATATTCAATGGCTATTGTGTCAAAATATTTTTTCCAGAGTGTTTCAAACCGATCTTCAACTCCGGCTTTTTCATATTCATTATTGATTTCAAAGAGTTCGCGAGGAGAAAAGAATGCCTGCTCAACAGTTTTTCCGTTGTAGAAAACTCCGGTTTTCCGTTCTGTGTCGTGCAGTATCCACGATTCATTCGGAAGACGGTGCTTAAAATGCTCTGCAAGTATGGGCAGAACAAAACACTTGCTGAAATACGGTCCGTAAAGAATATTCCCGAGCTTTCTAAATCTTAGAATTCCTTTTAATTTATGTGCCTCACTCGATGTTTTCCTTGCCGCTTTAAATATCACACTGACCGAAGGTTCCGCCAGATGGCTCATTGCATCAATTCCGTTATTTTTAATGTAATTTAAATACTGCGGAGTTTTTTCAACCGGCTCTACAATTCCTGAAGAAAATGCATAAACAACTGCATTTATTACTTCTTTTGGAATACTGTTGTTTTTCACAGGGAGATCGGCAGATGATCTTTCATCAAGATATACCGTTTTTTCAAAGATCCCTGGAGTGTATTCAGATTGCGATAAAAGGCGATCAGACGGTTCAGATATAGCCCACAGAACCGGAATAATCGAAATGAATGTTTCAAGAGTTCCGTCAAAAAGATAAAGTGTATTCATAAATTCATGTGTTAAAAAGTGGAAGTTGAAACGGCCCCGGCTCATGATTTTCAGAAAGTGATTTGTAAACAGTTGCGAATTTTTCACTGATGAACGGCATCCTTTTCCCTTTGCAGGTTATGAAAAACCTCGCCCTTTTAAGCACCACTCCAAGAGATCTCAGATTTTCAAAACTTAAAGAATGGCTTCTTCTTGCAATGACGATCCTTTTAGCCGATCTTGGCCCGATCCCCGGAACACGCAGAAGCAGTTGATAATCTGCTCTATTCACTTCAACCGGAAAAATATGAAAGTTATTCATCGCCCAGTTCGCTTTCGGATCAAGAGCGATATCAAGCATCGGATGTTCAGGACTCAGGATCTCATCAGCACAAAATTCATACTGCCTCATCAGAAAATCTGCCTGATAAAGCCGGTGTTCGCGAAGAAGCGGTGGTTCACGGAGCACCGGAAGCCGCAAGTCACTGTTTACCGGAATAAAAGCACTGTAATAGACACGCCGCAGATCAAATTTGTTATACATCGCTTCACTTAACTTAACAATTGTCAGGTCTGTTTCAGGTGTAGCACCTATAATCATCTGGGTTGACTGCCCGGCAGGGGCGAATTTCGGGGCTTTCCGGCTCACTTTTCTTTCAGCAATACTTGTTGAGACACCTTCCGTGATGAGTTTCATCGGCGTAAAAATGTCGGTGTGTTTTTTGTCGGTAAGCAGTTCCAGCGATTTTTTTGTCGGCAGCTCAATGTTCACCGATATTCTGTCAGCAATTTTACCAGCTTTTTCAATGAGTTCTTTTGACGCACCGGGAATTGCCTTCACATGGATATAACCGCCGAAAAGATACTCCTCGCGCAATATTCTTATCGCCTCCGTAAGGAGCTCCATCGTGTGGTCGGGACTCTTTATCACGCCGCTTGAAAGAAACAGCCCTTCAATATAATTTCTCTTATAAAATTCAATTGTTATATCGGCGATCTCTTTCGGAGTGAAAGCAGTTCTAAAAATATCGTTGCTTCTTCTATTTATACAGTATGCACAGTCATAAATGCAATAATTTGTGAAAAGAACTTTAAAAAGTGAAACGCACCTTCCGTCATCCGCCCAGCTGTGGCATATTCCGCATTGCTTGCCATTGCCGATGCCCCCTTTCTGAGTTGCCCTGTTACTCCCTGAAGAAGCGCAACTTGCATCGTATTTTGCACTGTCACTCAAAATCTCAAGCTTTTTCATCACATCCATGACACACCTCAACAATTGACAGGTGAATCATACCTGACACATTTCAGGTTTTCAAGTTTTTCTGTAAGGTTTTCAGAATTTATCGGTGAAGAGGTCTTTTTCGTAATTTCTAAAAGCTTTGTGAATAAAATCAAGCCCTTTTTCTATTTTTACAAGTTGAGAGACTTTGTGGATGTCAGTTGCAAGGTTATCTATCAGATCAAGTTCCATCAAACGGATAAGCTGCTTTTTCTTAATGTTGAAATTCGGCTTTGCAAAGGTGCGGATGGAACCCTGAAACAAAACACTGTATTTCTTTTTTAACTCGATCCAGAATTCATCTTTCTTGAAATATCTCTCGATGTGAGCCATGAGAGGTACAAAGCCGGCAAAATTAAGTGACTGTACACTGTTTTCGATCTCGCTCCTTCTCACCACTCCTGAGGCAAATTCCACCAGAATGACTTTTCTGTCGTCAGAGGTTCTGCATATCTCGTGGTGGTCTTCAAGATCTTTTATCGACTGGAGATTGCAGTTATATTCGAAACTGAACCTCTTCACCATGCTTCTTTTCAGATTCCCGATCTTTTCGATCACTTCCGAAGCAACAGGATTGAAAAGAGCATGGAATTTATGCGGTGTCGGAACAAGCTCTGTAAACCCGAAAGAAGAAAGATATTTAATAATTTCAAGAGAATCATCCACACTCTCAGGACCGTCATCAAGTCCGGAAAGGAGATGTGAGTGGAGATCTATCATATCTACATTGATGCAGAAATGCCTGCATTGAAACTGAAAGTTTTTCCTGCGTTCACAGGGATTGCTGCTTCGAGTTCAAAACCGAAGTAACCGCTCACCATTTTGAATCCGATGAATATTCTGTCAACATTGATGAATTCCTCTTTGAAATAAAATGGCTCTCCATCCTCATTGATTATGAAAGGATTACTTGATGAAACCTGTGAAGGATCACTTGTTCCCTGTGGAAAATAGCCACCGAGCCGGCCTGACTTCGCCCATGAAAAAAGGTGGCTGTATGCAATGAACGGTATCAGCTTTATCTGATATCCCGCAACAAAAGTTTTTGAAATCTTAAGCCGCAGCTCGATCATCTGCATATTGAAGTCAGTTGCACCGAAAAGACGGTTATATCCACCTCCGATAGAAATGTCCGGAGCCATCTTAAGCCCTTCATTGATCGCATATTCAAATCCGCCGCCGCCGCTTAACATCTCAGTCAGGACATAGTATCTCATGTTGCCGTAAAGCTTCAGTCCGAAACCGAAACCCTTTGAAACATGAAGGTCTATCCCGTTGTAAAACGGAGGAACCCCTGAATCTACCGGCTCATCATTGAGTGAGAACTTCCAGTAGTCAGCGTTGAGATTGATTTTTGTCAACGAATAACCAAGCCCTATCTCAAAACCTGAAGAGCCCCTCGTTTCCGCTTCACCAAAGAACATCGGAGCCATGACAGCAGTGAACTCCTTGCTCATTTCAAGAAATTCCTTCTGTGGATCGTTCGACGCACTCAGGTTGAAAAGCATAAAATCCATTCTCTGAGCCGCATATACCTGAGCCGTAAAAACAGCACTTACGAAAATTACTGCAAAAAGCTTCTTGATACCCATCATGATACCTCGGAAAAGTTCATTATCACAGAAAGTTAGCAAATGAATGATACAAAGTCAAGAATTTAACCCTCACCCGTGGTGGTAACCGGAACCTTTGATGATTGAGAGTCCGCGGTAGATCTGTTCGAGCAGAACAATTCTTGCAAGCTGATGCGGAAGCGTCCACGGAGCAATGGATAATGATATGTTTTCATTGACATTGCGGAATCCGTAAGCTCCTCCGATGATAAAAGTTATATGCCCGTGAGATTCGTTTCTGGAATTGAGCAGTTTTGAAAATTCTAAGGAATCCATTTTCACCCCTTCTTCTCTCAACGCAACGGTAAACGAACCGGAAGGTATTGATTTTAATATTGATTCTGTTTCAAGTCTGATGTCGTTCTTTTCCTTGAGCTCTATGATCTCAAGCTGTGAATAAGGTTTTATCCGGCTTTTATAAAAATCGTCAAGTTCCGTAAAACCGGCCCCTTTTTTAAGTTTTCCTACAACTATGAGAGTGATCTTCATTACGAAAGATAAGAACTTATATCAACTTTACTGCTGTCAACCCAGATGTCTTCAAGAGCATAATAATCCCTGAGCTCGTCAAGCATTATGTTCACCACAACATCGCCGGCATCAAGGAGTATCCATTTTGCTGTACTGCTCCCTTCCACAAGCGGCTTGTTGAATCCGGCGGTCTTCAGTTCACGCATCAGCGCTTCACTCATTGTATTGTTATGCTGAATGCTTGTCCCTGTGACAAAAACCATGTAATCGGTATATCCCGACTGCCTGTCCACATCGAACGCAGTAATATTGATCCCTTTTTTGTCACTCAGAGTGCTGATCACTTTCTTCAGTTTGCTCATCTCGTTCTTTGTCATTTTTTCTATCCTTCATAATGTTTACAGAAGCATCCAGTGTTCTTCTGTGATATTCCTCGTTATATTTGGGGATCTCAACCTTTTCCGCAACTTTCTTTGACAATGTCCTTTCACCTTCTATCGAAAAGAAAACATTCTCTGCTTTAAGTTCAAAAGAACTTTTAATCTCCATTCTTACAACGGAATAGTTGTCATCCACAAATACTGTCATTTCACCGGTTATGTTCTTTTTCTCTTTTTCAGCCAGATCATAAATAAGCTGATCGTTCTTCATCTCTTCAGTCCCCTGAAGATTCTGGAGATAACGCTTCTCAGGAAGCTCTTCTCTTTTTATCTTTTTATCACCGAAAGATATTATTACTGCTGTCGCCATACTGCCGTTTGTCTTCTTTCTGTCATGTGACGATATCCTCGCATTATTTCTCAGCATCGCGTAAACAGAAGGGATCGAACTGAAAAGAGATTCCTTAAGATAGACATGTTCTCCCATGCTCACAGTCCTTGTATATTCACCGCCGAGCTGTCTGCGGTAAAGGAAGTTGTCTTTCCAGACCATGCTCCAGCCCTCGTGGCGGTTGTTGCGATATCTCATCTTGAAATTTCCATCTTTATCTGAAGAGAATTTCACCGTTTCTTCAAGTGTAAGTTCCCTTTTCTCCTCATTGACAACACTGTTTGTCAGGTATGCCATTTTCTGTTCAAAAGAGTGCATCCCGCTTTTTTCCTTAAAGAAACCGGTCGGTGCGAACATAAGTTTTTCAAGCTCGTCAAGGTCGGTAAAAACAGTCTCTTCATCAATTATGGGTGCATATACCTGTTCATCAAGAACCCGCCATTTGCTTTCGACAGGTTTTGTGTCACTGCTGCAGGAAGCCGTTAAAACTGCAAACAGAATAAAAATCGGAATACTTCTCATCTTACATTTCCGGAAAAAACAACAACACTCATATTAAATTTTTTTCCTTAAATAAGTCAAGCGCTCTTCCCTTTACGAATACTTTGTGAACATGGTTGTGACCAAAATGGTAGACAGGATATATCCAGGAAGAGGTGTCCATTATAACAAGATCGGCATCCTTACCGACAGAGATCGAACCTTTTGCACTCTCTCTTTTCAAGGATCTTGCACCGTTTACCGTTATTCCCCTGATTGAATCTTCAACGCTCATTCTAAGCTGTGTCGCACCGATGCTTGCCGCAAGCGGAAGAAACCCGCACATACAGCTTCCGGGGTTCATATCTGTCGCAAGAGCGACAGTGACACCGTTATCTATCATTTTCTGAGCAGGAGCAAATGGAAGCCGTGAAAAAACCGATGTAACAGGCAGAACTCCCGCAACAGTTCCTGAATCTGCAAGTTTTCTTATCCCTTCTTCCGTTATCTCCTCAAGATGGTCAACTGATGCCGCACCCATTTCCGCAGCAAGTTCAGTCCCGCCCAGAGAATTGAATTCATCGGCATGAAGCTTCAGACCGAATCCCAAATCTGATGCCGCTCTCAATATCTTTTGGGTCTCTTTAAGCGAAAAATAACCTTCCTCACAGAAAACATCAACAAATTCAGCAAGTTTCTGATTCTTAACTTCAGGAAGCATTTCATTTATTATAAGATCTATATATCCGTCATGGTCGTTCTTAAACTTCTCGGGATATGCATGTGCACCCAGAAATGTCGGAACTATCTCCACCGGATACAGTTTTTTAAGTTCAGATGCCGCTTTAAGAAGTTTCAACTCACTTTCAAGATCAAGTCCGTAACCCGATTTTATCTCAATTGTGGTTACACCGTATGAAATTACCTGCTCAAGCCGTTTTGCCGACTGAAAGACAATTTCATCAAGTGTCGCGGATGCTGTCTTTTTTGCACTGTTGAGAATTCCTCCGCCGGCAGAAGCTATTTCTTCGTATGTGGCTCCTCTTGCCTTCATTTCAAATTCATCTTCTCTCGTTGCGGCAAAAACAAGGTGTGTGTGGCTGTCAACAAGACCGGGAAATACTGTTCTGTTCCCTGCATCGACAACCGATTCAGAATTGTCCCTGTATGAACTGTCAATTTTCAGCAATTCGCTCTTTTTTCCTGCAAAACAAATCTTTCCGGACATGTCTGACGCAATGGCAAGATCACCACCGGTTAAAACAGCTTTTGAATTTTCAGCAGTAAATATTGAGGAAATGTTTTCGATTACGAGAGAGTATCTCAAATTACTGGGCAGCGAAAACCTTGTTAAAACGAATCGTCAGCCGTCCTACTTTTCTTCCTGCCGTATTCTTCTGAAGAACGCCCTTGCTGACAGCTTTCTGAATCTCGCTTACAGCTTTTGTAAGCTTTGCTGCAGCATCAGTTTTCATTTCAGCAGCACCGGCAGTGTTCTTTTCAGCCGCTTCTATTGTTTCGACTGCATAACGGGTGAAAGTTTTCACTTTGGATTTTATTGAACGGTTGTACAGTCTTTTCTTTTCATTTGTCTTAATTCTTTTTTTCGCCGACTTGTGATGAGCCAAACTATCCTCCATCAATAGTAAAAAACCTTAAAAATTCCACAGAACTTAAAAGCCGTCTTTTTATATGCAAAAAAGGTCTGTTGTCAAGTTTTTGAATGTACGGTGACATATGATATGATTATTCCCTAATTCCCATTGAACATATAATCTGAGTTTCTTTCCTTTCTTTTTCCCCTTGAATTGCACACAATTTATCTTCTTCTCTTAAAGAAATAACTAAATCGACAAGATTCTGATCTGAAATTGAAGCCTTAATCTGCCTATTAATAATCTCTATCGCAGATTGTTTAAGCGGATTGTTATATATTTCATCAACTACTTTGTGAAGAGAAGGAATGTCTAAAACGGTGTCTTTGTACTTTTGTGCATAATTCTTCAGTTTTTCGTAAATTTTGAATCTTGTACCTGTAGATCTTCCAAGTTGTCCACCTATAGACCTTTCCTCTTCTGCAATTATTTTCACTCCTTTTTTTACCAATTCATGGTGATTTTCAAATTTTTCAACAGCTTGAGTCAAGGGTTCACATTGAGCCACTTTTAAAATCTCATATTGGGATTCAGTTATGCTCTCTCCATTCTTGTCAATTAATGCAAGTGCATCAGTCCCCTCTTGAGTTTTAACATAAACGATCACTCCTTCGTTCTTGTCAGATTGTTTTGTTGAATAAACCACATTAGGAATTTCAGGAATAATTTTCTTAAGATCCGGGTCAGAATCAATTGCTTTTTTCCATATTTCATAAGCATAAGAAGTCAAATCAACTTCATTCTCATCATCATCAAGTACACCTGCTTTTTCATGATACAAATCCACAATTTTTCTTTTTGTATTTTCATCTTCAAAAAACGCTTCATCTGTCCCTACAACCTCTGCATTTTGATTGAGCCGTTCTCTAACCCTTCTGCGCAGATGTATTATATTTTCAACTCCGTCTGCCGGCAGAAAAGAATAACAAATAATCTTGTCAGATCTTTGCCCGATACGATCAATACGGCCCGCCCTTTGAATTAACCTTATAATTGCCCAAGGAAGATCAAAATTCACTATAATATTTGCATCTTGCAAATTCTGCCCTTCACTTAAAACATCGGTTGAGATAAGAATTCTCACTTCCTGATCTTTTTTTATAACATTTTCTTTTTTATTGCTTACCGGACTGAATCTCCATGCACACATTGTCGGGTCATCCGAATCACCCGTAACACCTAAAATATCGGAATCATCTTTATTCTTTAATGCTTTTTCAATATATTCAACAGTATCAGCAAATTGAGTAAATATCAGAACTTTGTCGTTTTTATGTGTTTTATTTATAAGTTTTTTCAATTCTTCAAGTTTCGGGTCTTCACATTCTTTCCACCCTCCGCATATTTCCAACACTTTAATAAGTTTTTCGGCATCATAAATAAGGTCTTTCTTAAGGTTTTCTATGAAATATTCCGATTTAATCCACTTAAAATAATTCTTCTGATGTTTTAAATACTTATCATATATCGGCTTTGCCTGATTTTTAAAGTCATCAACGGTTTTAAGTTTGATTATATTTTCTTTTTCCTCGCTATCATTAATTTCCGGATCAAGAAAATCTGCATTTTGAGTTCCGACCGGAAGAGAAAGATTGTTTTCAATTGCGTAAAGGAAAACATAATTTCTGAGTATGTGTCTTTCAATTGACTGAATAAATGCAAATCCTGAACTTTCTAATCTTTTAAAAAGGTTGGTACGGCAAAAACCCATTAGTCTTTTACCGGCTCGTGATAAATCTGAAAGCAGTTTGGAATCATTTTGAGATGGTTCTTTCTCGTGAGTCGGAGCAACATAATTACCAAGACCGTATCGTGGTAACTTTAATTCGTTTATTGTTTTTACTACCGTATCTGAAAAAAGAATCGAATACTGGTTGTTTTTTGAAGGAAAAGTCACCGTTTTTGGCACTCTGATTGGAAAAAATGATTTTGTTCCATCTTCAAAAGTTAAGTGTTTCCGACCAGTTTCAGAATCTATCTCTGCATAGTTATTCTGTATAAAACTTCTGGTTCTTCTAACGAGATAAAGCCGCATAAGTTCACGCCAATCCTCAGCAAAATCACTTTTTTCAAAAGCAGCAAGAGATCTCAAAGGACATTGATGTCTTTTTATGAACTCAGTTTCACCTATTTCTTTAATTAATTTTTCAGGTCTTATTCCGATATCCTCATCGTCCGGCAGAAAAAGTGCAAGTTGTGAGGAAAGGTCAAGAAATGTTTTGTTATACGGTGTAGCTGAAAGCAGCATGCATTTACAATTGTTTTTTGATATGTAATCTTTAATTGCATTGTATCTCTTGCCGAAACGATTTCTCAAATTATGACTTTCATCAATAAGAACAAGTGAATATCTTATCATTTCATTATGAAAATTATCATTTACTTTTGTTATGGAAATAACTTTCGCAATCAATCTGTAGTTCGCAACATAGTCTTCCCACATTTGAACAAGATTTTTAGGACAGATAATTAGCGTATCAGAAAATCTGTCTTCCTGCATAACTTTTGCAACAGCTGTTGCCATTAAAGTTTTTCCAAGTCCGACAACATCACCGATTATTACTCCATTGCGTTTATTAATATGATGTGCCGCAATTTTAACTGCCGCCGCCTGATAATCGAATAATTTGTTCCCGAACTCTTTCGGAATTCTGAATTCTGACAGTCCTGCCCTTGCCTCCTGAGCAAGATGATATGCAATTTTTATATATATATGATATGGTGGAACAGGTTTTTCGCGCGCCCAGCTTTCCTCAATTATTTCAATAAGTTCCTTGGATATATCAATGCACCACTGGTCATTCCATCGGTCATTAAACCAATTAGAAAGTTTCTTGGCAGCATCATTATCAAGAACATCAACATTAAGCTCTCCCTGCTCTGACAAACCTGAGAAAGTAAGGTTGCTGCTACCGAGATATCCAATGATCGGGTTAATAGGATCATTCCTAAAAGCCAGATATAACTTTGCATGAAGCTGATGAGATAAATAAAGTTTTACATGCAGTTTTTCTGATTTCAGTTGAACTGATAGTTTCCTTAAACCTACTTCATCATCATTAGTGGGAAAACCATAAGTAAGCTGTGTTCTGAAATCTTCGGCAAGTTTTTTCTTGAGTTTAATTGCAGTTGGTCTATCAAGGTTAAGGCTTTTATCTTCTTCGTATAAAGCAAGTTTCAGTTCTTCTTCCGGCAATCTCTGCATACCAACAAGAAGTCGGCAGCAGTTGTTCTCCCCACCTTTAAAATTATCTATGAAACTTGATATTTTCTTCCAACCTCTGAGATTAAAATATCCGACACAGAAGTCAGAACGGTGCGCAAGAGGTAAAGACTGCTCAAGAGCGGATAGAAGTTTTTCTTCAATATTATCAAAAATTCTGGGCATTTAGTACTCCTTCGATTGCTTTTTGCGGCGCTTCATAAAAACGGCTGGGTTTCCATAATCGCCATTACACATTGCATTCAATGTATGAGAAACATCAATTTCTCTTCCAAGTTTACTTGTCCAGAAATTTTCATCAATCTGTCTTGCTGCATGGGTTGGTTTCCCGTTTTCATCAGAAAAAATTACTATTTTCTCTATTCCTTCTTCGCACAAACCGTCAGAACAAATTTCATAGCCGAAGGTGCTAAACATTTTAATAAAAGAATCAATCGTTTCCTTTTTTTCAACACCTTCCGGCCAATAACAATGATTTTCTGGCCAGTACCACTTTGAGTTGTCGTTTGCAGCCCAGGCAATGCAGTTGTAACTATTAGTAGCAGGACTTGTTTCAGTAAATGGTTCTTTTTGGGAATTTGGAAAAAGGAAACTCAGTTCTTCCTGCTTCATATCAGAAACCGTTTGATTTAAACCATGAAATCCAATCTTGAGTCATTGCCTTTAAATTCCCGTAATTACTTGACCTTACAGGATCAGCTCCGGTTATTTCTTTTAGTGCATAAAACCAGAAATCGGGTTCTTTTTTCAATTCTTCATAAATAAAATCAATTACATCATAACCAAGCTCTATTATTTTCTGATAGTTTTCGTTATTTATAATTTCTGTCATAGACGAAGTCAGCTTCACTTCTTTTTTCCATTTCTCTTTGAGTGTTTCAAACTCATTTTCTAATATATAAAAATGTTTTAATGTTTCCTTTCTTGAAACATCTTCTATATATTTCAAAGCAAAATCTGAAACTGGAGATTTTGTCTGGACTGAAGAACCGTCAATTGTAATATCGTATTTCATCTGAACAAACTCCTTGTTTTTTCTGTTATACATAATTCAAAAATTCGATTTTTTGTCTTCCTCAACTCTTCCATTCTTTTTTGAAGATCTGCTTTTTCAAAAGAAGGATTCTGAACAAACACATCAATATCAATAACAAAAGGAAGAATGTTGTCTTTTAACGGCAGTATTTTTTCTATATTTATTATATTCACATCATTTTCGACAAAATGGGTTTTCAAAATAAATCCCTTCATTGTTTGGGGAAATTCATCACACATTGGTGGCATGTTTGAAATATAATCGCTAATTTTCAGATTGTCGAGAGGAAGATTGATTACATTTATATATTTTAAAGCAATCCTTGAAATTGTTCGCTCCGTATCAACTTTTTTAAGAACATTAAACAAATTCATTGCCTTTTTTGAAAAGAATTCCCAATTTTCATATTTTTCCAAAATATTATATGCAAAACCGTCAATTCTTGTTTGAACTACTTCTTTTTTATCTCCGGACCAGAATAAATATCCGGTAATTTCATTTTTTGATTCAATTTTTCTTTCTCCGTCTGGGTTTATTGTTATATTCTCTTCAAAACTTCTCTGTAGCTTTTTATCCGGAAATTCTTTTTCAACTTCTTTAAAAAAGGTCTCAGAAATCTTTTGAATATCACCTTCACTAATTCTTTCATTAAACCTGATATCAAAGATTGCTTCTTTGATTGGTGGGTTGTTATATTTTTTCATTGCTTCCTCCAATTTTTATATTATGCACAAAATTAAATTCAATTCAAGATTAAATTTTTTCATTCTATCAACCCCTTTGCGTAATTTCTAAATGCGTTATGTGCCGCAAGTTTTATGTCATCGCCAACAATCGGAAAAGTGGAGAGGACATGCACAAATTCTTCTTCTGTCAGTCCATAAATATTGCCGATTATGCCGTCAAGCTCTGCACGGAGCTTTCTCCGCTCGGACGGATCTGTTACACCGTTTTTGTGGGAGCCAAGCCCAACCTCTTTTGCGAGATCATCAAACTCCGGCGTTGTGCAAATCAGCTTTGCCGCCCGCTCAACTATCATTTTGAATTCTTTGCTTTTTTCTATGAGACGAGGAACGGGCAGTTGGTAGATATAAAACATGTTAATATTTGCTGTTACCATTTTTCTTATGTAGCTATCAAGAACAAAAGAATTTGCAAACGATTGAGTAATTAGAATGTTTTTACTATTAGAAAAATTATCCGGATTAGAGACCAGAAGAGAATTTCCACAGAAAACATTTTTAGAAATTATTCCAGATATTATTGTTCTTTCATCAGTATTTCTTGCAATTGCCCTGAAACCAAGCCTATATTCCTGATAATCCAATTTTTGTCCATTATCTTCTTCACGACCAACAAGATTTTTTCTTCCTTCTTTTTCATCAATCCAGTATTTTGGCTCTGCATATTGATGTTCAAACTGCCAAATCATCTTTCCTTCATAAAGCGGCAGCCTCCCTTTTCCCTGTTCGGTTTTAAAAAGGTGACTGTCATTGGTCATGTCAAATTCGCGAGTGAGTTTAAGATGCCAAATTCCTTCAATTTTCTCTCCGAGCAATGGGAACTTCATCATTTTCTTTGCTATCACAATATCCATATCATTTTTGAATTCCATAACAGAGAGTGAATCGGGCGATAATTTCTTCACGAGATCAACTGAAATATTGATTGCCCCTTCCCGCGGAAACCGTTCAAGCTCTTTCACCTCGTGCCGCACAAAAGCAGCAGGGAAATCAGCTGTTTTGCCGCCTTTTTCAAAACTCAGCACAACAAATTTGAAACGGCTGTCCAC
>JAGOEX010000044.1 GCA_017997475.1 bacterium | reverse complement strand
ATTTTCCTTTCCACAAATATATGCACGAGATCGTTTGCCGCTTTTTGTGAAAGACCTGTGAGCGACTGCACTGTTTTTACTGAGACAACGGGGTTTTTAAAAAGTTTGTGAAAAAGGTTCATGCCCTGTTGTGATCTTTTCCCCAAAGAAACAATCTCTTCTTTTTCTATTCTGCTTTTTAAATCCATTATTTTTCTTAGCGTTTCAACTGAGTTTTCCGCTGTCTGAATAATCCCTGTCAGAAAGAAGCGGATCCATTGGGTTATGTCATTTTTTGTTCTTACAAATGTGAGATTATCATAATACAGACCCTTGTTTTTCTCAAAAAATTCAGATAGATACAAAAGCGGCTTTTCAAGAATTCCAGCAGAAACTAGATAAAGTGTGATAAGAAGCCGCCCGATCCTTCCGTTTCCGTCAAGAAAAGGATGAATTGTTTCAAACTGATAATGTGCGATTGCA
This sequence comes from bacterium, assembly GCA_017997475.1. GTDB lineage: Bacteria > UBP6 > UBA1177 > UBA1177 > UBA1177 > JAGOEX01. The sequence continues at coordinate 14,763 of JAGOEX010000044.1, read as the reverse complement.
ATTTTTATGAGATACGGGATCTTCAATTCATCATTATTTAAAAACAGGTCAAGATCTGTAATAAGTTTAGGTAGTTCCGTATGAACAGGGGGAACAAAGACAGCATCTGCAATTGATGCTCCTCCAATCCAGTTCTGTGATGTTCTGAATTCCCCCGGATTTTTATGTTCACCTCTAACATTTGACAACAATACCTTATGAGTGTCTTTTAAAAGTCTTGAAGAAATCGGAAGGGTTTTAAGATTTTCTATTGAGGAATTCATTGCCGAAACATAGTTGTTGACTTCTTTCCAGTCATCTCTTTTCTCAGGATTGATGTCATTTTCGTTGTTCAGCGCCTCTTCAATATTTGTTCTGGTTCCTTCAATTCTGTTTGATACGACAGCTTCTTTAAAAATGTGCATTTTTATAAACATGTCTATATCCGGAACAAAACGGGAGAATGAATTTAATTCACCAAGTTTAAAAGATGCTTTCTCAAGCAGGTAGTTTATTGTTTCATCATCCCACGAAAAAGAATGATTAATTTTCTCAGGAACAAAATACTGATATTGATATCCTTTTTCGTATCTGCCGGACTTAAAATCTTTTAAATTCATCTCCCCCTCCAAAGTAAAACACAAAAATCCTTAATTTACCTAAGTGGCGTAAAGTAAAACACAGACCTCCTTATTTTACTTTAATGCCTCTTCCTATTTTAAGAGTTGCCGTTGAAATAGCAATTAATTTGTTTATTTCACATTCCGAAGGGATAAGAGTTGAAGTTAAGTGATCGGTTTCTTTTCAGTTTCCACAGTATTCAAGGATTATGTCCTGCAGAGGTTCAACGCCCACACAGGTTTCATCTGTGTTATTGCTTAACATTATTGAGATATTGTCAGAGGTGTTTTCCACAACCATCTCGACATCCGGAGGCGGATTGTAACCGGTGACATAAAATCTGTTTTCTCCATCGGGAAAACAAAATTGTGTGCCGGCAACATTGATGTTTGCAACCACAGGAAGATGTCTGTTATTTTCCGCATCAAAAAAACCGGTATCTCCGCACACAGTTGCTGTTCCCGGCGAAAGACGCTCCGCTTTCATATTTGAAAAATTGTTCATTATCACACTTTCAAAAAATTTGTCCTGAGAAGGCATGATTGTAAGGTTGTCATAATTTATTTTTACCTTGATCCGTCGGTAAACCGTGACTTCTTTCGCTTTTTCTTCATAAGTTGCTCCCGATATGTATCTTGTCGAGAAATTGTACATCGGGGAAAGATCGTTATTTGATTCAGGTGCAGGTAATGGACTGAAATTATTTAAGATAAGATAACTCTGCGGATCGTCTCCATCCATGTTTTCGCAATAAACAGAGAAAGGACTGTTTTTATCTCCGCCCATAAAAAGTGTATATACATCTTCGTCATTTCTATTTGCAAAATACCGCTTCCTTTCAACGCAATTTCTGGGATATAACGACTTTTCAACAGGAAGACCGTTCTCTATTTTTAACGCTGGCTCCATAACATTTTCTTTAAGAAAATCTTCAGGATATGTACAGTCATTCCTTTCCTTTCCGCACATGACGGCAGTCGTTTTGACTAAAGCGAGGAACCATTCGAGATCACTCTCTGTTTCTCTTAATTCCTGCTCCCTTTCCTTTCCTTCTTCATAATCCCACGGCCTTGCAAGAATTTCTCTTGTCGAAAGAAGAACTGTGCTGTATGAATTATAAATGTCATCATACTGAGATATCGCTTCGTTCCTGTTTGCGGCTTCTGTCAGTCCGGGCGGAGCTATGTTGATTATCTGATGATACGGTTCAAACCTTGCAGTAAAATTGTTTACCGAAACCCCTTTTCCGTTTTTGTAATTTTCATAAAGGGCATTTGCAAACTTCTGCCCGTTTTCTAAAAAGGATTTCAGTATTTTATCGTTTGAGTCCACCGAAGGATGAGTTATTACATCGCTTATCCCGCCTGTGCTCAGAACATGCATTGTGTAGTTTGATACTATCGAAAGCTTTTCCTTAAGATATGCAAGCGAGGCCTCTATTTCAAGATGCATCGGTTTATACGCACCTCTGAGAGCGGCTTCAAGCTGAAGTTTTTCATAGGCACTGCCTGTTTTTATTTCCAGAATGCCTATGTATGCTCCTCCGGTTGTAGCGGTATTAAGAAACAGGTCTCCGCACTTTTCCCTGAAAACATCGTAATTATCAACATAATGTTTTACCGCTTCATCCGTCAGTTCAACATTTTCAATATTGTAATCTGCTATTTTTGCCATTATTTTTACAACCGCAAAAACGCTGTTGGAGTCTCTGTCTGAAATGTCTTTGAACTTTCCGTATATACCTCCGGAAACATTAATTGAATCAAAGCTTATTCTAAGTTCAATCTCCATGCTTTTAAGAAATTCATCTATTGAAGTTACAAGATCTATGCTCAACAGTGTTTCGTTCAGTTCAGCCGTTTTAACTGACGCTGTTTCTTTGATACAGCTGTTTACGGCCGTGAGCTCTCCGCTTAATGCATTAAGACCCGCACCGTGTTGAAATCCCTGCCGGAATGTAAGAACAAGCGGATCGGCAATATATGTTCCCGGCTCTTTGCTTGACAAACCGTCCTTTAAAACAACGCTGTCACCCTTATCAATTATCATTTCATAAGCTTTTTTTCCTGAATCATAACTTTCAAGCCCTTTTGCGCTGAACATTTTAAAAAGCTCAAGATAAAGTTCAGATATCTGCTGTATTTTTTTTTCTTCCTTAAAAAACTCTTCAAGCGATCCTGCCGATCCCGAAAGATCATGGAACATCAGCAGAGTCGTTGCGGGAGAAATGACATCCGAGTTAACATCAGATATAAGATACATTCTCCCTGTTACACTTCCCTCTGTAACAACAAGATTAACTGCCTGAGAATATTCACTTAAAAACGATTTTTGGAGCATTCCTTTTTCGTCTGTAACAAAAATCGGCTCACTCTCTTCACATTTTCTGCTGTCATCAAGATCAAGACATACTTTGAAAACATCAGGTCGCGACGAAACGACCTTTACGCTGTCATTTTTCCCCTGTTCACAACCGGTTAAAATTAAAAGCAGTATAAAAAATGCGACTTTTTTCATTTTTCATACTCCAGAATAAAATCACCGTTGTGTTCTGCTCTGACACAGCTCCCGTCATCCGTAAGATAAATATTCAGAATTTTTCTGTCTGATGAAAATATAAAATCATACTTCTCTTCCGGAATGTTTTGCGGAAAAACTGAATAATTTATCTTCTCTGACAGAATAAACGGTGTTCCGTTGAGATCGGCATTTGCCCCCGTTTTAATTTCGTGATCGCCGTCAATGTAGATCTTTCTGTCACTGCATGTTCTCACAGATCCGAAAAAGGAATTTGTATTACCGGCTCTGCGGATCTGATCATCAATCGCTTCATCAACTTCATTGCTCTGGTAACTTTCAACGGCAAGATGATCAGGATTAACAGCCACCTTTAGTTTCCGGTATGCACTTTTTGCATTTATTCTGGTTATCAGCACTTCATCTTCATCAGGGGATTCATTATCTGCATCCGACGGAACATAATCCATCCGGTCATATTCAGCATAAGAGAAATTGTATCTCATGCTGTCACTTTCAACAGTTGACAGATTTTCAATTACAAGATATTCCTGAAGAAAACCGGGCATATTGGAAAATGTTATTTCGCTTCCTGAATAAATCTCTTCCGGAGAAGAACAGAATGCGTTCCACGGTTTATTCTTATCGTGACCAAGATAAAGAATGACATTATCCCCTTCTGTAACATCATAAGATTCCTGAAGCTCTCTGCAGGTTGCCGGATAAACCGCATCTTTTACCGGAAGTGCTTCAAGCTCTGCAAAAACATCCACCATGTTCAAGCCATCCGGCTGATCTGCAAAATCTATTTTTATACACATATTTTCATTGTTATTGCACTGAAGGATAATGTTTTCCAGATCCACTATTGAATTACGGATATCGGTCTCCTTTAGATAAAAATCATCTATAAGGGAAGCGACGCCCGTTTCATCGCTGAAATATTTTTCAGGAAAGAACTTTATATCCTCAATTTTTTCAAGAAGTTCCATATAATTGTTATATATGTCCTTATACTGTTCGTTGGCATCTTCTCTGTTTTGTGACAAAATAGAGCCCGTTCCCCTTTCTATTTCAGGGGCAGTTGACGCATAGCTTGAAAAACGGGCGTTATATGCGGAGTATTCCCATGAAGTTTTTTCATATTCCTTAAGTTTGTCGTGAAAATTCTGAACATCATCAAGAAAAAGTTTGATATCCGACTTGACTAACGGAGCAACATCTATATTTGGACCGGGGTTTTCATCAAGTTTGTCATCATTTTTTGCATCATCAAGCTGATTATCCGCTTTCAGGTGCTCTTTTGAAAGGGATTCAACTATTTTTTCATGACTTGGGATGCCTCTTGAGATGACATGTATGTTCATCTGATATTTTGAAGCAAGCGTTTCGACAAAAACATTAAGCCCTCCGGTGACTGTAAGCTGAAGGGGGATATATTTTCCTGACAGCTCAAGGGTTACCTGATTTTTTTTATACTGGCTGTCAGTATGAATTTCTATAACTCCGATATATCTCCCTCCGGTTGTTATAGTGCTGAGAAAAACATCTCCGCATTTTTCTACAAATTTTGAATAGTCTTTTTTATAAAGATTCCGCAGCGTCCCTTCTTTGTCTCCGCTTATATCGCCATCTTCGATTTTCATTACCGGTCTTTCAACGGCATAATCAGAAAGTTCCGCTTCAATTTCGACCATTATAAAAACATTGTTGCTGTTCTGTTTTATATAATTGGAAAGCTTTGTCTCCCCTGTCAGCTTAATTGGACCCGCCTGAGTGGTGATTACTCCCGACATTTTTCCCCTGAAATAGACAAGATCTTTAAAATGTTGCGCATTTTCAATGAATGTCAGCTTAAAAATGGTATCGTTCCTTTCGTTTATTTTTGTTATTTTGTATTCATTCAGACAGTCTGCCTGACTTATGAGAGAACCGACCCCTTTTTTAAATCCGCTTCCAAATCTCATACCCGGAATATAGAATATCTCACCAGAAGAAAAAAGGGCGTTGTCCTGAATTTCTGTTACGGTCACTCCTCCTCCTATGCCGGGATCAAAACATGCTGGAATATGTACAACAAAAACAAATACAAGAAATATTTTTAACCTCGCATACATGCTTCTATTTTCCGTACTTTATCAAAAGTCTTTCAGCTCTTACAGCAATACAGGAATCAGGTCCGATCTTTGTTTTTTTTATTTCCAAATTCTTTTTTTGAGCATCCATTGTGATCTCTACTTGAGCATCTTTGAGGTTTCCATAGATTTTGAAGTCAGATTCATCAATATCAAAAGCAAACGGAGAACCGGAAAGATTCATATTCGCTATTCTTCTGATGCTTTCATCCAGTTCATCGCTGTTGTTGCAGACAGACGGATATCCGGCAACAGTGAAATAAAGAATGTCTGTTCCTCCATATGCCGTTTTCACCTTTATTGATCCACCGTGGCTGGCAAGATAAAAATTCTGCCCCATCACTATTTCATAAACATCTTCCGAATATTTCTCAATAAGATAGCCGTGGAAAACAGTTGTAAGCGTTGTCTCCGTTTTAAGCGTTTCATGCATATAGTTCACATATTTTGAATAGTTATGATCCGGATTGCCTGAAACAGGGCTTATTGCCGGAAGCAGAAGATAGGTTTCAGCAGGGAATTCACTGTCCATATTTCTGCAGTATGCTTTAAAAAACCGGTGTCCTTCATTGTTTACATAAAGAGTGTAAACCCCGTCAAATTTCATTTTATAGTTATTCTGAAGTTCCATACAGTCGGAGGGAAGTTTTTTCTGCGGCAGATTTTTGTTAATTTCCTTTATGTCATCCATATAACTCCAGCTGTTTTCTATTTCACAGTCTGAATTTAGTTTTTTAAGATTTCCTTCTTTCACAAAATAGTTGTTGCGGCAGCTTCTGTTTTTATTAAAAGTCTCAAGATAAAGGTCTTTTACCTGTTTTTCCACATCCTTGAAAATTTCGCTGAAGCTTTCACCTGTTGTCTTTGACCGTTGGAAAAAATATCCATCTTTGTTCTTTTTAACTTTTTCAAGGGCGGCAAGAATATCAAGGAGGGCGGACATTTTATTTTCCATCAAAGTAATATTCAACTTGGCCGTATCAAGGACAGCATCACTGAATGTCTCTTTTGTCAGTATTGAATAATCTTCAAAATATCCTGTTTTATATGGACATTTCATATATCCGCTGCTCCCCTGACATTTTTCAGAAGCCGTTTCGGTTAAAAAGTTGTCATACTGCCTGAAAAAGTAATCGACTGAGGATGTGCTCTGAATATGACCGTTCACAATTACATCAAAGGAGATATTTGCCGTTTTGCTTAAATTATAAAGAGTTTTTCTGATAACTTTCTTAAAAACCGTGACTCCGAGCACCTTTGCTTTAAGCTGAACCTCAAATGCGGCTTTATCTTCCACAGTTTTATGCTTTATTTCCGCAACTCCGTAAAAAGTACCGCCAGTTGTTATTGTGCTTAAAAAAGCATCTCCGTATTTTGTTCTGAATGCGTTATTGTCTGAAAAATAGAGTGTTTGAGCATCTTTTTTCATTTCCGGACTGTTCATGTTGTAACTGCATTCCTTGTGAGATGCCTTTATTAAAATAAAAATGCTCGTTTCCGACTTGTCGTTTGCGTATGTAGCACCGATGGAACCTGAAGCCGTTGCGACGATTACATCTATTTTTGCTCCGAGTTCAAATCCTACGGTGCTCTGCAGTTCATTTTTGTCTGATATAAGCCGGAATTCCAATTCTCTTTCGTGATGACAGACCGGCTCATCTATCGAATTCCAGGTGACAGCTTCCGATGCCGTTTTTAATTTTCCGGTCAACACATCGATGCCTGTGCCGAAACCCATGCCCTGGTCCCAGGGCGTGGCAGGAACTTCTGCAAAAACACCGGCACCGACAAAGACCAGAAACAGAAAAAACAACCCTGCTATTTTGCCCGTATGAAACAAACTGTCTATTCTCCAGGTATTTCAGCTTTTTCAATGATACCGAGATGATCGGCAAGATCCTTATCATATTCAAGAATCAGGTCGTATGCCGGTCTCAGATATCCGCATTTTCCGTTATCAAGTTTGTTGGATATCTTAAGGTTTACACCCTGCCTTAAAGTTTTTTCAGTTGTTGAGCCGTCAGGTGTGAACTTGTAATCAATATCCTCTATTTCTGTGCTCAAGCTCAGGTATTCGATAATATACGGATATTCATAGACCTGCGTTCCGGAGGCCGCCGTTATTTCACCTGAACACGGGAATTCAAACCAGTTTTTGTCAACAGTCGTCGCCACATCTTCAAAATCTGTCCCGCCTGCATTTATTAAAGGATATGATCTGGGATGACCGCTCATAAATCCGCACATCAACTCGTTTTCATCCTTATTTCTCGATGCGTCATCATCATAAACAAAATAATTGTGACTTTCATTAAACGGAATGGTCGTGTCAAGCCAGTGAAAGCCTTTAAACCCTGTCTGGAACGAGGTATTACAAAGTTTTATTTCCGATGCACCTACTGTTCTCTTTTTTCCACCTTCGACACCACAATCTGTCGCTGCATCAATTTCACCTACAGCTTCCGCAGTACAGACTACTGACTGAATTTCTAAATTATCGAGTTTGCCGTTACTGTTTTTATCAATTCCTTTAATTATTTTGTTTTCCCCTTCCTGGCAATCCTTGTCATCTTTTTCTGCAACAAAAACATCTATAAGTGCTTTTGTCCCTTCAGATTTAAGTCCCATCCAGCTCCCTTTCATTCCGAGAGTGTTGATTATGCTCTTAAACTTATTGTTGTCCTCTTCGTCCTGAACAACAGGAAGATATCCCCCCTTTGAAACAGCGTTTTTATAAGCCGCATCATGCGAAGCCGCTGTGTTTACTACATCAAACTGTTTATTTGTGATAAAAGTGAGATCGTCAGGAAGATAAAACGGCGTTCCTTCAAGACTTATGTTTGCAGAGATCCTTGTCAGATATCCTTGAACACCACCTGCTTTTGCACTCCATTCCTTGTTCAGACTGCATGCACTTGTTGAACCGTATCTCGCTGTTGACCCGTCTATCCCTTCAGGCATATCACCGATAGTTGACACAAACATTTCCTGATCGGGAACAACTGCAAGGTGACTTCTGTTCACAAGTACTCTGAGTTTGTAATAAACCGATGTGAGCATCGTTTCAAGTCCGCTTCCGTCATCTCCGCTGTATCCGACATATCTTGAAAAATTATATGACGGGGTAAACAAGGTCGGATCTGCTGTTGAACCGGGTTGAGGGCTTATGTTGCTGAGTATCAGATATTCCTTCGGCCCGCAATTTATGTCGTAATCTGCCTGCGTGGGACTTTCTTCTGAATCCTCGGACCCGGTCGGGTTACATTCTTCCTCTGAAACATCCATGTCATCACAATAAATGAGATATGGTTTTTCCTTATCACTGCTCATGAAAAGTGTATATATGCCCGATTTGTCATTTGTCGCATAAAGTTTTTTACGCTGAACACATGTTGCAGGATAAACAATTCTTTCAGCAGGAAGTGAATTGACTATTGTTTCGGGTCTTTCAAGACACATCTGCGGCTTATCCACATCGCACTCATCCTTGAACCACAAAACATTTGCGACACTGTAAAGTTCAGGAACGATTTCTTCATTATCGGTACAGGTTCCCGCTTCAGTTGTTGCATCATCACAGGCACTCTGTGTTATGAGCTTGCACGATCTTCCGACAGTTTTTGTACATTCATAAGCAAAGAATTTTGTTATTGATTTGAATGCCCTGAGCTTTTTGAGCATTTCTCCAAGCTCTTTATCTCTTTCAATGACACCGATGAAGGATTCAGGGAACGCAAGCATGAAACGGATCGTTGTCTCGGCATGTTCATATCTGCTGTAAAGCTCAATGATCGTGTCTTTTATCTCTTTATCTAAAGCAACCTTTTTTAAGGCATCTACCGTTATTTCATCCGCTCCGCCTTTGATGTTGTCCATGAAAGACTGTTCATAATCTTCAAATTTAACCTCAAAGACCGCCTTTCTGTAATCTATGCTCGGCACAAACGGTGTGGTTTCCTTTTCTTCAGTTTTTTCATCATCAAAGGAAACCTGCGGATATCCTGCGTTTTCAGAAAGATTTTTAAAGAAAGCATCAATATCTTTCATCAGGTCGTCTTTGCTTTTAACTGCGGAAAGACTTCCCGGAACACCTTTTGTTATTGTGTGAATTGTGGCATTATAATTTTCAGTAAGGTTGTCAATTACATATGAAAACTCTCCACTTACATTCCCTGTGGTTCCGCTTTCCTTGCTTTTATATGATGCCTGAAGTTTTCCTGATATTTCCTTTTTTTCCTGAAGACTGTTGGTCTTTATTTTAAGCATCGCATAGTAACTGCCGCCCACAGTAATGACATTAAGAAAATAGTCTCCGCATTTCTTTCTGAAATTTTCCGGATTGTAGCCCTGTGTATAATCGTTGTCCACACAACCTTTCAAATGTGTAGAATTGCAGAGAAAGTAATCCACAGCTTCAGTTGTGAGCGTCGGATTTACAATTTTGAAATCGGCAAGTTTTGCATCAACTTTTATTAAAACATAAACACTTGACTGGTCGTTTTCCATCTCTTTTGCATAAGAACCCTGAAGACTTCCTGCAAATTCACCGATATTAAGATCTATTGATGCATCCAGGCTGAACATATCATAAAGGTCCTGTTTGCTTTCAACCACCTGGAAAAAATAATCGACTTCATTCCTTTCAGCTGTTCTCTGCACAACCATTCTTCCGATATTTATCTTATCTTCATAAAATGATGCCGGAAGTCTGCCCGTGCTGTCTTTATACGGCTCAAGATTACTTTCTATACACTGAGACGCTGTAAGGATATTGCTTGTAAGCTTGTCGTAACCTACACCAAAATCCATACCTTGTGTAAAAGGGAGGTTGGAAAGTACTTTCGGATCAAGATTTACCTGCCCCTTCCCCTGCCTTGTGTTATCTTCAGGAGTTGAAGAAAGTGCCTGTATGACCTGTGCATTTTCAAATATATCGTCATTAAGCTGTTCAAGATGAGATCTCAGTGATGTTATCTCTTCATCATTGTAGACATCTGCAAGATTCTCTTTCTGATGAGCTGAAATAAAAGAAGCAATAGTGTTAAGGGTATCATTTTCCTCTACAACATAATCACTTTTAAAATATGTGTAGTTCGGCAGTCCGAAAGCTTCTTTAAACTTGTTTTCAGCTTCTTCAATGCTCGTGCCCCCTGTTCTTCCTGTTTCAACTGCAATTATTGTTGTCAGAGGAGTGATGAATCCGGGATGTCCCGGAACAGAAGCAAGAACATTTCCGCCTGTTTTTCTTCCGTAACCTACATACTCAGACTCACTGTGAAGCTCAGCAACAAGCTGATATTTTTCTATTTCATCCTCAGTAAGACTAAGCGCTGTGACACTGAAAAACCCGGAAGCATCAGTAGCAACTGTTCTTTCAGATTTTTCGCAACGGAAGTTCATGTTAATGTCAAGACAGACATTTGCGTTTGAAATATAAGTCTGAGTTATAACACGGCCTTCTTCTTCCCCGCCAAGACTTTCCTCTTTGGTATCACATCCTGAGACCAGCACAAAAAGCACTGTTAAAACAATAATTTCTGCAAACTTTAAGAAGTCTGCTTTCATTGATCTTTTCGTCATTTCTTTTCCTCCATATATGTCAACTGTTAATTCGCTTTTATTTTTATCAGGACGGGATTTTCCCTGTCTGTTTTTGTTCCGTCGCCAAGCTGCCCGCTTTTGTTGTTTCCCCAGCAGTAAAGAGCTCCGCCTGCAATTGCGCAACTATGATTAAATCCTGCAGAAACCGATTGATATACTGCCGCCTGACTGCTTTTTTCAGGGTTCAAACTGTTTTCAGTTGTTCCGTCACCAAGCTGAAAAAAATAGTTGTCGCCCCAGCAGTAAAGGACTGTTTTTGAAATTCCGCAAGTGTGATCGTTACCCGCAGAAACCCTCTGCCAGTCTGAAACATCTGGAACTATTTCGGGGAGATCGCTGTTGGTCAGCGTTCCTGTTCCAAGCTGTCCGTAAGTGTTTGCACCCCAGCAGAAAACCTTTCCTTTTGATATTCCGCAGGTGTGGGAACCAAATCCGGCTGAAACAGTAGTCCAGCTGGTTTTATCACCTACTCTTACAGGTGAAAGTGCGTCTTCGCCTGAACCGTCTCCCAATCGCCCGCTGCTGTTCTTGCCCCAGCAGAAAACTTTTCCTCCCTGAACTCCGCATGAATAGTAATATCCTGCGGAAACCACGCTCCAATCAGAGTTTTCTCCAATCTTAACAGGAATTCTTCTCATTATTTCTGTGCCGTCTCCGACCTGTCCTGCCCAGTTGTCACCCCAGCAGTAAAGTCTGCCTGCCGCGATTCCGCAGGTATGGCCGTCTCCTGATGAAATAAATGTCCAGTCGTTTTTAAATCCGATTTTTAAAGGAGCACTTTCATTGTCCTCTGTCCCTGTTCCAATCTGCCCTGCCCAGTTGTCACCCCAGCAGTAAAGCTCTGATGCGGCATTCAATGCACAGGTATGGGTTCGTCCTGAAGAGATGCTTTTCCAGTTACTTCCGGATCCTGCCCTGACAGGGATATCGCTGTCTTCAGTTGTTCCGTTACCAAGCTGACCGTATGTGTTCTTTCCCCAGCAGTATATTGAGCCATCAGCTATTGCACAGGTGTGTTCCTCTCCGGCGGAAACAGCTTCCCAGAATACACTTTTTTCATCATCTGTGATAACAGTACCGTCATCTGTAACAATCTCATTGTCATCAATATCAATTTCTTCATCATAACTTATGTCTTCATCAATTTCTTCAATGAGATCAGGGATTACATTTTCATCAATGTCGTCATCAGACAAAACTGACTGACCGTGACCGACATTCAAATCCCCGCAGGAAGAAACAAAAAACACAAAAATTATCAAATATGTTAATTTTCCCATTTTATTTAACTTCAACAGAAAGGTTTGTATCTATTTTATTTCCGTTACCGAGCTGTCCGCTTGAATTGCTGCCCCAGCAATAGACATTTCCTTCAAACTCAGTTACTGAAACTGCACAGCTGTGATCATATCCAAGATAAATACCGTCTGCTTTGATATCTTTAAGGGCACTGTTGTCCTTATCAACTTTCACAGCTAAAGATCCGCTGTCTTCCGTTGACCCGTTTCCAAGCTGTCCATATTTATTCCAGCCCCAGCAGTAGACATCGCCCTTGTCGTCAACAGAACAGGTGTGTGAACGGCCGGTTGATACACTCACAACGGTCTTTCCTGTTAAAACACTGTTTTCATTTACGACAACAGGAGACAGAACATCATTTCCGGAAGAATCGGTACCGGTCTGTTTGTAAAAATTGTGTCCCCAGCAGTAAACTTTTCCATCACTGTCAACAGCACAGGTATGCCAGTATCCGGCAGAGATCTGAGCAATGGTCTTTCCGCTGATAACTCCGGAAAAATCAATACTTACAGCTTTTTCTCTATCAACATCACTTGAGTTGTCGCCAATCTGTCCGTAATTATTAAATCCCCAGCAGAATGCCTTTCCAGCTTCATTTTTGTTCCATGCACAAGTGTGGTATCCACCTGAAGAAATATTTGTCACACTTCCAAGATCCCCGGCACTGTCCTGAACTTTGACTGCAACTTTGCTTACCACACCTGCACCTGATGCACCGTTGCCGAGCTGACCATGCGAGTTGCCGCCCCAGCAGTAGACATTGCTGCCGTCACCGGAACAGGTGTGTGTTTCTCCCGCTGAAATCACAGTGAGAACAACACCGCTTAATGCACCGGTCGTATTGACAGCAACAGGTATCAGTCTTATTGTGTCGGTATTGTCACCAAGTTCTCCGTTTGTGTTGTTTCCCCAACAGTATGCTTTTCCGTCGTTATCAAGAGCACAAGTGTGGATCTTTCCGGCAGAAATGGCGGTAAATTTTTTCCCTTCCGGCAGATTGCTCATATTAACTGCAACAGGAAGAGTGCTTTCGTCAGTGGAGCCGTTGCCAAGCTGGCCGGCATTGTTTTTTCCCCAGCAGTATGCGGCACCGAAATTGTTTAATGCGCAAGTGTGTCCTTCACCTGCAGATACAGTCGTCATTTTCACATTGGATGAAACCATTGTCACTGTTCCTGTTGCAATATTGCATCCGTCTGTGACCATGATCGAAAAATTAAAAAGCCCCAGTGCGCTTACTGTAATTTTGAAAACATACCTGCCGTCTTCGTCCACTTCCACATCTGTTGATGTATTTCCTGTTATTTCTGCACCGTATCCGCTTATGGTTACTGAATGTGCATCTTCAGCATCTTCATCGTTTATCTTGACCTTTACCGTGATCTCTTCTTTTGGTTTCACCGGAAGAGCAGAACCTGAATATAAAGTGTCGTCAACATACACTTCGCTTATTTCCGGAACATGATTATCCGAGCAAGCCCCTTTCTGACCGTTGCAGATATATTTTGTAAGGTCCGGATCTATCTCCTCTTCATCAAGATTTCCGTCACCGTTTTCATCAATTCCTATCTCAACTTTTGTCCCCCCTTCAGTACAATTTTCACCTGCGGGTTCATTTGTTGTCTTCACAAGAACATCCTGACCGTCCGCCCCTTCCAATCCGTGACAGACATACTGGGTGAGAGTGCTGTCAACTTCGGCATCATCAAGCTCACCGTTACCGTTCTCGTCCATTCCCGTTTCTATTTTTGTCCCCCCTTCAAGACAGTTTTCACCTGACGGCTCAACAGATGTTCTGACTAGCGGCTGATCTCCGTTTGCGCCGTCTGTTCCGTTTGATCCGTCATTGCCATCATACCCGCTATCTCCGTTGCAGACATAATCTGTAGAGAGGATCTCTTTTTCAGTCAGTTCTCCATCACCGTTTTCATCGTGACCGCTGACTATTTTTATTCCGCCGTTTAAACAATTTTCTCCCGGCGCCTCTTCGAATGTTTTGAATATTGTAACATTTTCGTCTGAAATTGTTCTCGTATCCGTGTCTCCGCAACTCACAGCAAAAATAAGAGTTGAACAAATAATTAAAATACATACTTGAAATTTCATCGATGCCTCCAATTGAACCGTTATTGAAATTAACCCTTAAGAAATCAATCTGTGAGAGAATATAACATTTTTTTGTTTTTTTTAAAGTTTTTCCATCAGTTTTCTGAATGCGTTTCCGCGGTGACTGAGGGAGTTCTTGATATCTGAAGAAAGTTCTGCCATTGTTTTGTCGCATCCGTCGGGGATGAATAGCGGATCATATCCGAAACCGTTGTCGCCAAGCTCTTTAAATCCAATTTTTCCTGAACATTTTCCGTTAGTTACAATTGCCGACATATCGGGGAAAAGCAGCACCGCAGTACACGAAAAATATGCACTTCTTTCAGTGATTCCGCTTAACTCGTTTAAAAGCTTTTCCCGGTTTAATAAGTCATTCCCCTCCTCTCCTCCGAACCTTGAAGAATATACTCCCGGAGCTCCATCAAGTTGCTCAACAATTAGACCCGAATCATCACTTAACACAGCGATATTCTTAACTATTCTCATTGCCGCCTCAGCTTTAATC
>JAGOEX010000272.1 GCA_017997475.1 bacterium | reverse complement strand
TCCCAGGTCCATACTGAATCCAAGTTGTCCACCTCCCATAATTCCACCCAGGTTGATCCTTTTTGAATCTTCAAGGAACGAGAAGCCAAAATCACGAACGCCGCCGCCGAAAGAAAACATAAGGCCAGTCCATGGATGCTCTCTTAACTGATCGCCTTCTTCAGCATTGCCTTTTATTTTTCTGAACCTTGTCGGGTTATTAACTTTATCAGTACAATTTTTCCCTATTTTTCGTGCTTTCACATATCCGACAACATTTACTTCACCATCTTTATATTGCTGTATGGCCATCGGATGATCCACTCTTATATCTTCTCCCACACCGCATTCGGCAAATACATTGCTTCCGTCAACTTCAGTAACCGGAGCAAATATTGCAAAGTTATCGTCCTTTTTCAACTCGTAATTACCGCTTATTCCAAGTGCTTTTACTGCTGATGAAAAACTATTCTTAAACACCTCCTGTGCCTCAATAGAATTGAGTGATGGCTCAGCAGGAAATACTCTGGAATCAAATGCACCAGCACCTAAACCCATCTTATTTAACAAAAAACCGCCTGATCGTGCTTTTATTGTTTTATAATGAGAAAAGTTCCTTTTTTCCGGATCATATTTATAAACCATAACATCAGCTTTTATATCGATCTGAAAACTTAGAGAAAAACCACCTGGAGCTCCAACCGGGGGTACTCCGGGCAATCCCTTAATTTCTTTAGGTTCAATCTTACTGATTTTTCCACTGGCACTTATACTGTTTACATTAACTGCAAAAATAAATGCAGAGTTCATTAAGACCGAGACAAATTCTTTCTCAAGACCCAGCTCTTTGGCTTTAGAGACAATAAAAGTTTCCTGTTCTTTTTCAGGCAATTCAGCATACCGCTCTTTGATAGTGGAATTTAAAATCTTATCCATGACAGTGCTATACTGTTCCACGTCATCCTTAAATGATTCTGCGCTGCTCGTTTTAAAATAAAGTTGGTTGGGCAGGTTAAAAGCAATTTGATCTGTTTTCGTTGTAATTACAGCAGTTTTGTTGCCTACTGTTATTTTGTCATATCTTGGAGTTATTAACCACTCATATATGTACCATGACATGTAATCAATTTCTTGTTGAGAAAGTGAATAATTAAAAACACCATGAGGAACACAATTTTTTTCCTCACATTTTATAACCGGGGCAGAAATATCTCTGTTTTTTACAAACACTGGTTCGATTCCCAGTACAGCTTTTCTAACCCATTTTTTCTGAGAATCATCCGACATGAGTTGACTGCCTTTTGACTGTGCTGACAACATTATGCAAGCAAGAATCAGGAATAAAAAAAACATAATCTTTTGCATGATTTCCTCACAAAGTAGAAATACTAATCATATTAATATAGCAAAACCAATGCAATTTTCCAAATTTTATGGTTTTTTTGTATGATAATTTTTTAACAAAAAAAATCTTTGCTCAAAAAATTAATAATATTAGTTAAAGGATTGAAAGAGTGCACCCGCCATACTTTACATTGTCTTGATCTGAAGTATTTTCTATATTGCCAGTATTACCCGTGTTGCCAGTATTGCCCGTGTTGCCAGTATCGCCCGTGTTGCCTGTATTACCCGTGTTGCCAGTATCGCCCGTGTTGCCTGTATCGCCCGTGTTGCCTGTGTTACCAGTATCTCCGGCAATACCGCCACACTGAGTCAAATCAGGATTTTCACATTCAGATTCTGATTTGCAACTTCCGGAAATCAATCTTAAAGGAATTGATGAGTTAGTTCTGTAAATTTTTCCGCTGTCATCTTTGATTATGGCAGTGTTTTCAATGACATCATATTCCTGCAAAATGTCAGAGGGTCTGACTTTAAAGCGAACCATTATGGTCTCAGGACAATCAAAAGTTGAATAATTACAGTTTTCAAGGGTGTCTGCAACTTTATATGGCTGAGTAAGCGGAAACACATCACCTTGCCCATCCTCAATCTTTTCCCATTTGTTGCAAATATTAGCTGACTTCCATTCACGGCACAGTTCCGTTGTGCCTGGGATGTAGATAACTTTTGATGAGAGATCGTCCTGTATTGTTACATTTGTTGATATATCTTCTCCCCAGTTCTGGATCTTGATAGCAAAATAAAATGGATATTCAAAACATATCGTATCGTTCCCGGTTGAACATGAGCAGTAATCTTTTTCTCTTCCACCCGGAGTTTCGGGGTTGGGTGGGATGTCAAAATTTGGTGCCTTGGTGTCAACGCTTACAACAAGAAGGTTTGTATAGACCTGATCCTGATTTGCTCCAATCTTAAGTGAAAACGTTGTGTCCCCTTTCCTCAAATGCTGGTCAAAAGGAAACTCCTTAGCCTTCAAAAGAAATGTGTCAGCATCAATTGCATACTCAAGTTTTGTCGGGTCGGGGCTGTTCGGATCTCCACCTATACAGACAGGAACCTCATCTTCCCATCCGAAAACTGAAGAGATGGAGTTATACATCTCAGTATAGTTAAGTGGGGTATATTTAGTAGGGTTACAATCATTCCATAAAAGATAAAAGTTCTCATTTGACTGACCTTTTATTGCAAGAGATTCCGGGGGCGCAGGCTGAAAAGTGTCTGTCGTGGCGCTTGCAAGTCCAGGGTCACCTTCTGCAACGACCATTGTCATTCTGACTTCAGCTTCATTAGGAAGTTCAAAACCGCTCACATCAATAAAAGCTTCCTGAAAACGATATTTTTCAAGCCCGTTGTAGAAATATATTTTCTTGGGGCTGATCCTTTCTGATGTATAAACGAAAACAAGCGCCCACGCTCCTACCATACCGCTTGTGGTAAGATATGCCTGAGCTCTGGTGCAGTTCATCCCCTTGACATTGTAACTGCCGTAAAGAGCTTCTCCGGTCTGAGTAATGCCATTTAATGCACCAAGTTCAATTATCTGCTGCATAAATTCAGTCACATCAACTCTGTATGTGAAGATCCCTGTGCTGTCGGAGGGTTCGCTTATAGCTTCGTAATCAAATGAAGCCGGTGTGAAAAGATTTCCTGAAACACTCGATGTAACCTCAGTTGAAAGTGTCACTTCACCAGGTTTTGTCTCATTTGTGAAGGTCAGAGTCACCGAATTATCAGTCGAGCCATTGTATTGAGAAGGGTCCTGAGCGGCAACCCATATCAGAAAAGCTCTGTCAATATTTGTGTCAGACGGAACATGTGATGAATTCAAATCAAATGTAGATCCGACATTTATGTCAATACATGAATCTGCCTGCGGATTTCCGGGAGTAGTGGTGACTTCTCCTGTAACCTGTGCGATTAGAGACTTGAACATCACAAAATAATCC
>JAGOEX010000271.1 GCA_017997475.1 bacterium | reverse complement strand
TGAAAGCATTTGCAGAATCACTGAAAAGCAGTGTCAGAAAAGATGACCTTGTCGTCAGATGGGGCGGAGATGAATTCCTTGTAATACTCAACGCCACTGATCAGAGCCATCTTCCGGTATATGCAAAGAAGATACTTTCCATGGGACTTGAAGGGGTTAAAATGGAAGGTGAAGACCCGATGAAGATCGTTGTTTCCATCGGTTTTTCATCAATGCCTTTCTATCCGGGAGAACACTCGCTTAACTTTGAAGAAAGTCTTCTGATGTCTGACATGGCTCTTTTTAAGTCGCTTTCAAAAGGTCCCGGTTCAATAATGCAGGCAGTTCCGGGAAATTTTGTACCTGAAAAGGAACAGATAGAATCGTTTATGAAAGACATTGATGAAGGGATAAAAAACGGATTTTTCAACATAATTGATATTTGACATTTATTACGGAGATTCAGATGAAGGTCAGTCAGATTTTCTTCCAGACATTGAAAGAGGTGCCGAAAGAGGCGCAGATCGAGAGCCACAGGCTTTTATACCGGGCAGGAATGATACAGAAACTCGCAAGCGGCATTTACAGTTACCTGCCGCTGGTTTTAAGAAGTGTGAGAAAACTTGAGAACATAATTAGAGAAGAGCTTAACAAAAGAGGGTGTCAGGAAGTTCTGATGCCTGCTGTTCAGCCTTCTGAACTGTGGGAAGAAAGTGGCAGATGGAGTTATTACGGACCGGAACTTCTCAGGTTCAAGGATAGAAAAGGTGGAGATTTCTGTCTGGGTCCGACCCATGAAGAGGTTATAACTGACATGGTGAGAAAAAATCTCCGCAGTTACAAACAGCTTCCGTACAACCTTTATCAGTTTCAGAGCAAGTTCAGAGATGAAATAAGACCGAGATTCGGGCTGATGAGGGGTCGCGAGTTCATTATGAAAGACGGTTATTCCTTTGATATTAATGAGGAAAATGCAAAGAAGTCATATCAGTTGATGTTCGAAGCATATAATGCAATTTTCAACAGATGCGGACTCAAGTTCAAGCCAGTCGATGCCGCCACGGGTGCCATCGGTGGAGATATGAGTCATGAATTTCAGGTTCTTGCCGATGCCGGAGAAGATTTGATTTTAAGTTGTGACAAATGCGGATATGCGGCAAACCTTGAAAAGGCGAGATCCAAGTTTATGCAGTCAAATGAAAATGTTGAAGAACTTATGATGAAAGAAGTTCTCACCCCTTCGAAAAAAGCTATTGAAGATGTTGCTGCATTTCTTGGGAAAAGCCCGAAAGACTTCATAAAATCAATGATATATGTCGTTGATAATGAACCGGTTCTTATAATGGTTCCGGGAGATAGAGAGGTTAATGAGGCAAAAATACAGGCATTTTTCAGGGCGAACAGTGTTGCTCTGGCATCTGATTCTGTAATATCAGAAGTTACCGGTGCAGAAACAGGATTTGCAGGTCCTGTAGGGCTTAAGAAAAAGATAAAGACAGCTGTTGACAGACTTCTTACGGGAAGGAAAAATCTTGTCGCAGGGGCAAATAAAACAGATCATCATCTTGAAAACATTAATATAAATCGTGATTTTACTCCGGATGTCACAGGTGATTTCGTTGTTGTAAGAAAAGGTGAAAAGTGCCCTGAATGTGATGGAACACTTGAAGAATACAGAGGAATTGAAGTCGGCCAGGTTTTTTATCTCGGGACGAAATACAGTGAAAAGATGAACTGTTCGTTTGTTGATGAATCGGGGAAAACAGTAACAGCGGTAATGGGTTGTTACGGACTCGGTGTAGGCAGGACTGTTCAGGCGGCAATTGAGCAGAACCACGATGAATTCGGAATACAGTGGCCGATGGCGCTGGCACCTTACGAAGCGGTTGTCCTTCCTCTTCAGATGAATAAACCTGAAGTTGTTGATGCAGCAGAAAATGTTTATAAAAAACTTCTTGCAGCAGGAGTCGAAACAGTAATTGATGACAGAGATGAAAGGGCTGGATTCAAGTTCAACGATGCAGACCTTGTAGGATATCCGCTTCAGATAATTTTCGGCGGAAAGTCGCTTGAAAAAGGTGTTGTAGAGGTGAAAGTAAGAAAGACAAACGAAAAATTCGAAGTAAAACTTGAAGAGATCGTAAATTTTACAGTGGATTTTAAAAAGAAGGAACTTGGCTTGAATGGTCAGTAAAAAAAGAACCTTCATATTTGTTTGTATGCTTTTGATTGTAACTGCCGGATCGCTTTTTGCAGAAACGGTTGATTTTCCCGAAAAGATACAGATAGATGAGCAGAGGTCAATTCCATTTAGAAATTATGCGGTCTTTGCTCCGGTTTCGTTTTCTTTATATGCTATCGGTCTTTATGTTGCCGGAACAGAAACAGATAACATGAAACTTAAGAATGCAGATGAGCCGATGGCGATACAGCTTGTTTCGCTCTACCGCAGACTGAAAATGGACACTCTGCTGGATGAACTCAGAAGGGGTTTCAGTTACGGCATGGATCATGATAAGGCATTTTTAAAGACTATTCAGGAAAGGATTGACGATTTTGTAAAACTGCTCGGAAATACTGGTAAGAATCCAAGGAAATATAACACGATAACATTTCTGTATGTGCCTAAGGAAGGGACTCATGTAAGTTTCAGGGATGAATATCTTGGAACAATTCCCGGACATGATTTTAAAAAAGCGCTTTTTGGAATATGGCTCAACAACAATTGTGCCAACGACGAACTGAGAGATAGAATGATAAAAATTAAAAAAAAGTAATGAACCCGGAGGATAGTTTTGAACAGCAATATACCAACACTTTCTTCAAATACAATATCAAGTTACATTCACAGTGTTCTGTCCGTTCCCGATATTTCAAGAGAAGATGAAATAGAATTATTCAGGAAATTCAGGGAGAACGGAGATAAAGAGGCGGCACAGATGCTTGTTCTGAGCAATCTGAAACTGGTTGTAAACCTTGCATACAAATTCAGAAAATTCAGGGATGTTACCGATCTCATTCAGGAAGGAAATCTTGGACTTATGACGGCAATGCAGAAGTTTGACATTGAAAAAGGTGTCCGTTTTGCAACCTATGCTACATGGTGGATCAAAGCGAAGATACAGGAATTCATTATAAGTCAGATGAGCATTGTCCGTTTCGGGAAAAGCAGGGATGAGAGAAAACTATTCTTTAATATGATGTCCACCATAAAGGATATTCAAAGTTATGACAGTGACGGTGAGATAACAAAAGAAGACTTGATCCTTGAAGTTGCCAAACGGCTTGATGTCGGCCCGGAAAAGGTTATTGAAGCGTTGCAGGTGGTCTCTTCATACAACGATATTTCGATAGATCAGACCATAGAAG
>JAGOEX010000270.1 GCA_017997475.1 bacterium | reverse complement strand
CGACCTCTATCTTTTCGGAGCATCACTCAAAGACCTCGGCAGAAAATGGTTCGGATTTGCAAAAATGGATATCAAATCAACAGAAATACTTGCGAAATTAGGTGGTTAATACCCTACGAATTAAACAGGTGTTTACTCGCGAATTCGGGGTTGCTGGTGACATTGACGCCGAGTTTTCTAAGTCCTACTTCATCGCCGGGTGTAGGCATGTGGGTAAGATGGACTTCGCATCCTCTGAGTTCCTTGAGTTTTTCCATTGCGGCTTGTGCTGAGGGGTTGAATGTGGCGCTGATGGAGAGTGAGATGAGTGTTTCTTCAAGGTCGAGTCCGATTCCTCTTGCTTTATAGATGTCTTTTTTGAGATATCCGATGGATTCTGTTATGCTTGGCTGTAAGATGTGAATTTCCTTGGGTATTCCTGCAAGATGTTTCACTGCGTTAAGAATAAGTGCTGAAGAGGCGTGCATGAGAAATGAGTTGTTGCCTGTAACGATTGTGCCGTCTTTAAGTTCAATTGCCGATCCGCAGTATATTTCATCGTATCCTTTTTCATCATTTCTTGCATCAAGAGCCGATTTATTAGCGTAATCAACGATCACTCTATCGGTTGGCTTTGCATCAACATCTTTCATTATCATTTCGGCACGCTGAACAGTCTCCTTGCTTGCAAGCCCGAGTGCATATTCGCATGAATAACGGAAAAACCTTCTTATGATCTCCTGCTTTGACGCTTCAACACATGCGGCATCATCAACTATTCCAAAGCCGGCACGGTTTACACCCATGTCAGTCGGTGATTTATAAATTGACGGCTCCCCTGTGATCTTTTCAAGAATCCTTTTCAAAAGGGGAAACGCATCAACATCACGGTTGTAGTTGACTGAATATTCCTTGTGTGCTTCAAGATGAAAATGGTCAATCAGATTAACATCTTTCAGTTCGCATGTAGCCGATTCATAGGCAACATTGACAAGGTGCTTAAGAGGCAGATTCCAGATTGGAAAAGTCTCAAATTTTGCGTATCCCGCCTTCACTCCGTTTAGATTTTCGTGATAAAGCTGACTTAAACATGTTGCAAGCTTTCCGCTGCCGGGACCGGGACCTGTGACGACAACTATCGGTTTAGTCGTTTCAATGAACGGATTTTTGCCGTAACCTTCAGGACTTACGATCGTGTCAACATCTGTCGGATAACCTTTTGTAAAACTGTGGGTATAAACCTTCACACCTCTTCTTTCGAGCTTGTTCTTGAACGATTCAGCACTCGGCTGACCTTCGTAACGGGTTATGACAACCGCTCTGACCGTCAGCCCCCAGAAATTGAAATCATCAATCGTCCTCATCGCATCAACATCATAAGTTATCCCGAAATCGGCACGCATCTTCTTTCTTTCGATGTCGCCGGCATAAATACACAGAATTATCTCGGCATTGTCTTTAAGTTTCTGCAGAAGACGCATCTTCACATTCGGATCAAAACCCGGAAGAACACGCGCCGCATGGTAATCAAAAAGGATCTTTCCGCCAAACTCAAGATAGAGCTTGTTGTTGAACATCTTAACCCTTTTTAAGATCTCTTCAGACTGTTCTTTCAGATACTTTTCATTGTCAAAACCGATCTTTGATACCATCTTTTACTCCGTTTTCTTTAATTATTTACTATATTTATCAACATTGAAAAATCTTTTAACTTTAAAAATATCGGCCTGCATCGCTTCATCAAAAGTTCCAAAGAAAAGAACTTTTTTATCCGCAAGCATCAACACTTTCTGTGCTGTCCTTTTTATTGAAAGAAGTTCATGGGTTACAATGAAATAGGTGGTTCCGAGCTGTTCATTGAGCTTAATGAACAGTGTGTCAAGGTCTCTTGCCGTAACAGGATCAAGCCCCGCCTGCGGTTCATCAAAGAATATTATGTCAGGGTCCATAACCATCGCCCTTGCAAGAGCACCCCTTTTTTTCATACCCCCCGAAAGCTCCTGCGGATATTTTTCCCTGTGATTATAAAGATTGACCATCGCAAGCTTTTCATCAGCCATATCGCGGGCGATCTTTGTGTCAAAATCAGGGTAATGCATTATGATCGGAAGCATAACATTCTCTTCAAGCGAAAGCGATGTCATAAGTGCCGAACTTTGATATAAGATCCCGATCTTCTTATAAAAATCAGAATCTTCAGGAAGCGGATGAATGATCTCTTCACCCTTAAAAAATATTTTTCCGGTCCATGGCGGATTGAGTCCAACGATCGCCTTCATCAAAGTTGATTTTCCGCAACCCGATTCACCAAGAACGACAAATCTTTCCCCTTTCTCAATTGAAAAAGAAATATCTTCAAGGATCGTGTTCTTCCCGTATCCCGCTGTGATGTTTTCAGTTCTAAGCATTGTCATTGTTCAAGTAGTCTTACAAAATCCTGTTTATCTGGTAACACCGTTTTATATCTGCTTGCAAATATTGTGTTGTTGTCTTCCGGCAGTGTTATTTCAACCAGTGTTTCGCTTTTATCTTTGCAGAGCACAATACCGACAGTTTTGTTTTCATCCGGCAGTCGGACAAAACGGTCATAATAATTAACATACATCTGCATTTGCCCAATATCCTGATGTGCAAGTTCTCCGATTTTCAAATCTATAACAACAAAAGAACGGAGAATTCTGTTGAAAAAGACAAGATCAACTTTGAAATGTTTTTCATCAAAGGTAAATCGTACCTGCCTTCCTACAAATGTAAATCCTTTTCCAAGTTCCAGCAGAAAATTCTCAAGTTTATCAATAATCTCTTTTTCCAGTTCACTTTCAGAATATTGGTAATGCTCAGGCAGGTTCAAAAACTCAAGAATATAAGGATCTTTGAGAATATCTGCCGGTTTTTCTATGATTTGTCCTTTTTCTGACAGCTGTTTTACTCCTTTTTTGTCACGACTTAAAACCAGTCTTTCATAAAGAGCACTGTTAAACTGTCTTTGAAGCTCTTTTAAGCTCCAGTTATTTGCGGCACATTCAATTTCATAAAAACTTCGTTCATCACGATTTTCAATTCTCATGAGTTTAAGATAGTGAGACCAGGATAAGATGAATTTGTGCTGATCTTGTAATTTCGCAGACGATTTCTGCGAAATTGAATAAGTTAAAAAGAACTGTCTCATTTGTTCCAGATTCCTTTCAGAAAATCCTTTGCCGAATTCTTTTGAAAGCTTGGCTGAAAGTTCTTTTAACACCTGTTTCCCATATTCAGCCCGTTTTTTCCCGTGCTGTTCATCCTCAAGGATCATGCGACCTATTTCAAAATATGTATAGACCATTGTCTGATTAACTGTTTTTACAACATTTTGTCTGGCAGCATTATTA
>JAGOEX010000269.1 GCA_017997475.1 bacterium | reverse complement strand
TTCAGACGGTTGTCGATTGCGGACTGAAGGTTCGCGCTATCTTAGCCCACGCCTGAAAGGCTGGGACACCGTCCTTCAGACGGTTGTCGATTGCGGACTGAAGGTTCGCGCTATCTTAGCCCACGCCCAACGGGCTGGGACACCGTCCTTCAGACGGTTGTCGATTGCGGACTGAAGGTTCGCGTTGTCTTAGCCCACGCCTGAAAGGATGGGACACCGTCCTTCAGACGGTTGTCGATTGCGGACTGAAGGTTCGCGCTATCTTAGCCCACGCCCAACGGGCTGGGATGATTTTCCGGATTTTTTTTGGATTCATTTAATAAATTGTGATAGTATCGGTGACTAAAGTGTTTTCTTTCCGGAGATGTTATGGGAAAAAAGGTTGTGCTTCTGGTTGATGACAATGAGTTGAATCGAAAGGTTATCGCGAAGATCGTTGAGTCGCTCGGATATGAAACGATATCGGCGGGAAGCGGAGTTGAGGCGCTTCAGATATTCAATCACGATAAGCCGGACATGATCCTGATGGATTGCCGTATGCCGGATATGGATGGTTTCGACACGACAAAGATCATTCGTCAGATAGAAAATGTTAATGATATGAAGCACATACCCATTATCGCTGTGACTGCGGACGATAAGAGTGAAGAGTGGGAAAGATGCCAGAATGCAGGGATGAACGATTTTATTGGAAAGCCGGTTGATGTTGCAAAACTTTCGGAAATGATGAAAAAATATTCTTTTGAACCCGGTGATAATGCGAATGTCGATCTGAACGCACTGTTGGTTTCAGCAGATAATGACCCCGTTTGGGCAAAAGAACTTCTTGTGATGTTTGTGGCTGATACTGTCGAAAGGATCGAAGAGATCGAAAAGATGATCGAAGAGAAGAAATTCAGCAAAGATGATGCAATAAGGCATTTTCACACAATAAAAAGTTCTGCCGCAAGTATCGGTGCCTTTGAACTGAGCACACTTGCAAAAAAGATGGAAAACTTTGTCAAGAATGGGGAAGTCACTAATATTACTGATAATTTTCAGCAGTTGAAAGATGAGTTCAAACGGTCTGCAACAGTTCTTGAAAATGGTATAGCCCAGAAAATAAATGAAAAATCTTAAAGTCGCCGCAGGGTTTCTGATAACAGCTCTTCTTTTCTATTTTCTTTTGCGTGATCTCGATTTCGAGTTGTTTTTTTCATATCTTATCAAAGGCGACATTGTCCTTATTCTGCTTGGCATTGCGGTATATCTTTTGTCATTTCTGATCAGGGGCTTGCGGTGGAAGATCCTTCTGAAACATCTCGGCAGCTTCAAGGTCAATGATCTTGCAATGCTCGAAATTGCCGGTTATGCTGTGAACAATGTGTTTCCGGTGAGGATCGGTGAATTCACCCGTGCATGGATCACAGGGAAGAGAAATTCAATTTCAAGAACATCGGTACTTGCTTCGATATTTGTTGAGCGTATTTTTGACGGGTTGACTATCGCCCTGATACTTTCGGCAACACTTTTTTTCTATCCTTTCCCGCAGAATGTAAAAACGCTTGCAGTTATGGCTTCAGCAATGTTCGCGTTGCTTTTTCTTTTCATAATGTTCGGCACTTTTTCAGATAAGCCATTGAAATTAATAAGAATGTTAAAATCAAAACTTCCGGAATTCACAGGTTTCATATTTGATATTGCAGAGAAATTTTTAAAGGGCGCCAGTTCACTTAATTCGTTAAGCCAGATATCCGCTGTGACATTTTTAAGCATTCTGGTCTGGGTTTTTGAACTTACTGTCTATATTCTCATTTCGACTGCTTTTGATGTGAATATCCCTTTTGCCGGTTATCTTTTCATGCTTTGTGCCGCAAATCTCGGAATGCTTGCCGCTCCAACTCCCGGCGGGCTTGCGGTCTTTCAGGCGGCGATCGTTTTTGCACTGAGATCTTTCACCATACTTTACGAAAAAAGGATGGCAGTTGCGATCATTCT
The DNA here is from genome assembly GCA_017997475.1 of bacterium. Classification (GTDB taxonomy): domain Bacteria; phylum UBP6; class UBA1177; order UBA1177; family UBA1177; genus JAGOEX01. The sequence goes on along the minus strand of JAGOEX010000269.1, from coordinate 1,378 downwards.
TCACATGGCCCAGATCATACCGGTCACCATCATCGGTCTGATGTGGCTTTATCTCAATCATATATCGGTGTTATCGGCGCAGAACGATACCGATTGATCGGCGAAAACTTGATTAGAGCAAAAACAGATATATAATTCGAATCCCGGATTTTTTAATTAGGAGGTCTGAAATGGCAGGAATTCCGATCACAAAAGAAGGATTTGAAAGGATAAGCGAAGAGCTGAAACATCTTAAAAAAGTTGAGAGACCCGACATAATCAAAAAGATCGCCGAAGCGAGAAGTCATGGAGATCTCAAAGAAAATGCCGAATATCACGCGGCAAGGGAAAGGCAGAGTTTCATTGAAGGGCGTATCGGCTATCTTGAAGGTGTGGTCGCTGATTGTGAGGTGATCGATGTTTCCAAGATAAAAGGAGATAAAGTGTTTTTCGGTGCGACTGTCACTTTGATGGATGTTGATACTGAACAGCATGTTAAATATACACTTGTCGGAGAGCCGGAAAGTGATCCGAAAAACGGCAGAATATCGGTTGCAAGCCCGATAGGAAGAGCGGTTCTTGGAAAATCTGAAGGGGATGATGTTAAAGTCCAGACACCGTCAGGAGTCAGGGAATACGAGATAATCGAAGTCAAGTATTCGTAATGATCAGTGATCTTTCAGCGAATAACAGGACGCTGACATTTCTGAATCAGCCGGTCGCATCGGTTGCCGGACTTTCAAAACAGCAGTTGAACAAAATTTCAAAAGCACTTGGCGAAAAGGTTTTTAATCTTGTGATCGAGAATATTCCTGAAAAATATGAGGCGCGGCTTCTTGCAAATTCTATTGCGGACCTTGTTCAGGGAGAAATGTCAACGCTCAGAGCGAAAGTTCTCGGATGGAAAAGGGGTTTCGGAAAGTCACCTGCCACGATGAAAGCCGATTTTAACGGAACTGTGATAAACATCGCGATATTCGGCAAGGTCGGTGATATTTATGCATCGGCATTTCCTGCCGGAGAAGAGATACTTATTTCCGGAGAAGTGAGCACAAGATCGGTGATCCCCGGTTTTGTCAATCCAGATATTTTCAAGTTTGATGAAGAGTGGAAAGTCCTTTTGAGCGGATTTGTCCCGGTTTACAAAAAGATCAGCGGTGTTTCACAGCTTTTCATGCTGAGAACTGTCAAGGTGATACTCCAAAAAATGAAAGAGTTCGGTGATGACTGGATGCCGGCTGAAATTATAAAAGGTCTCGAATTTCCACCGTTTCTTGAAACAGTTCTCAATATTCATTTCCCGATCGCCGGGAAAAGTGTTGATGAGCTGAACGGTCGCGCAACGCATTGGCACAGACGGCTCGCTTTTGACAAACTGTTCTTTTTTCAGTTAGGGGCG
>JAGOEX010000268.1 GCA_017997475.1 bacterium | reverse complement strand
TCGCCTGCTTCACCGGTCTTGAATATTTCAATTCTCATGCTGATGCTTGCATCCTGTCTTGAAATACCGATATTCCAGCCCGGTTCTATGTATGTAAGAATAACTGACATTGTAAGTTCAGCATCTGCAATGTTTGAACCGACTTCAATCCCTTTTTCTTTTGTATATTCATTGATAAGAGATTCAAACTTTGTTGCGAAAGTTGCTGTTTTCTGCTCTTCCCATTTTGTTTTCCATTCGTCGCCTTTCCCTGCTTCCTTCTTGTTGTGCTCTTCAACTTTGCTGTCAACATATTCGCCTTCTGTTGCGAACTTGCCGACTCTTGCTGTTGAATAATCATACTGAACAGCGATTTTTTTGATTCCGCTTAAATAACCTTTTGTCTGGTCACCTTTTTTGTACTTAACCATGGAACATGCAACTGCAAAAAGCAGTGCAGACATAACAACTGCGATAAGTGTGATCTTTTTCATTTTTTACTCCTTAAAGTAAGTTAATAAGAACGACAAGTGAGAAAATAGGGTTTCTTTCATTAAAGTCAAGAAATAGTGGTTGTTTTTCTGAAAATGACTTTACACAGGCAAAAAAAACAATAATATTGAGCAGTATGTTTTAATTCTGATATCACTTGAGGGGGGCGGTTCATGAAAAAGTTTCTTTTGCTGGCGGTCTTAATTTTTATTTCGGTCTCATGTTCATCAAAAAAATCAAAATTGAATGATGAGAACAGTTCTGATGAGGATTCCGGAACAGGTTTTGATGTTGAAAATTCCGATACTGACATACCTGCCGAAGAAGAAGGTGAAGAGCCGGCAACGGACTCAGATAATGACGGAAAAGATGATGAGAAAGTTGAAGCCGATAATGAAGAAAGCGATCCTGAGTTTAATGATTCAGACACTCAGTTATGCAGGTTTGATCAATGTGAGATCTCAGGGATCTGCTATGAAGATGGAGAAAAAGAATCGGGACATCTTTGTTCAGTTTGTGATCCTCAAAAGGAGAGATTTTCATGGAGTCCTTTGGAATCAGGGATCATTTGCAGAATCAGTTCAGGAGAATGCGACATAGCTGAAAAATGTGACGGATCAGATTTTGAATGTCCTGTTGACTCATTTAAGCCCAAGGATGAACCCTGCGGAAGTCAGACTGAATCGGTTTGTGACAAGCCGGATACATGCGACGGATATGGAGAATGCAGGGCTAATCTTGAACCCGAAAATACATTGTGCACCGATGACGGAAATTTGTGTAACGGCGCTGAAAAATGTGATAATTCAGGAAGTTGTGTTTCTTCCGGCCCAATTGTTGAATGTGATGAGAACGAAATCTGCGATACCGGAACAGGAGTGTGTGTCTGTGATGCAGATAACAGTTTTTTTCTTTCACCTGACAAGACATTCTGCGCTTTTGCAGGGAACAATGTCCCTCCTACAGGTCAGACAAAATGTTATAATGCCACTGAAGAGATTCCGTGCCCGACTTTTGAAAGCGGACTGCCTTTCTTCGGTGCTGATGCGCAATATACTGATAATACTGCGGTTCTGACTGTTGTCGGTGAATCTCCTGACAGAGTTGTAACGGATTCATTGACCGGTCTTACCTGGGAACTTGATATCGATTCTGTCAATAAAAGCTGGACAGATGCGCAGAATTACTGCCAGAACAAAGGTGCTGACTGGAGACTGCCGACAATAAAAGAGCTCACAACGACCTTGAATTTCAATTACTCAGTTCCTGCCTGTGATCAGGATTTCTGTCCGGGTAATTCAGGGTGGTTCTGGTCATCAACGATAGATTCTTCAGACAATACAATTGTAAAGAATCTCTATATGTATCAGGGAGATATAAGAACTAATGCAAAAACGGACACTCTTTCTGTCCGTTGTGTGAAAGGAACGGTCTTTAACCCTTCAGGAGTTTTTGTCAGTAATGAAGATCCTTCAGAACCTGTGTCAAAAGACAGTATGACCGGTCTTTCCTGGACAAAAAGTTTCGGAGTTGCGACATGGCAGGACGCTCTGCACGGTTGCGAGATATTGAACTATGGAGGTTTTTCTGACTGGAGACTGCCTAATTACAATGAATTTCATACAGTTATAGACCATTCCATAAATGATCCGGCATCAACTCTTCCGAACATATTTAATTCATCACACTGGACATCGACTACATATATCGATGTTCAGGGATCCGCTTTCTCATTTCTTTTTTCAAGCGGAAGATCTTCAAGAACAACAAAAACGACTTCAATCAGATATCTTTGTGTGAGATAGGTTTTAAGTGGAGGAGATATGAATCACGACATTTTCAAGCCGTTATGGGACCTCATGGGGCTTCCCTATCCCGGCGCATATATGACAATGCTTTATTTCGGGTTTTTATGTTCATTTCCCATATTAATTGTAGCGGCTAAAAAACAAAACCTTTCTGTTTTGAGACAGCTGCTCCTTCCAGTGACGATTATTCCTACGGCGTTGGTGTTTTCAAGAATATTCCACATTCTTTTTGAAGGGATGTTCTTTAAATATATGGACGGTTTAAAGGAAAACGGTATAAGTTATCTTTTTACAGTAATGCTCAACCCTTTTGCTCCCGGACATGTTTTTTATGGGGGACTTCTGGGCGGTTTTGTTGCCGGAGCACTGACAACAATGATTAACTATCCTAAGAACTGGGAATCTTTTAAAAAAACTGCCGATGTTGCTGCAGTAATTGTTGCAAACGGTCTCTGGCTTGCCAGGATCGGATGTTTTCTTGAAGGTTGCTGTTTCGGCAAACCTTCAGATCTTTTCGGAATAAGTTTTCCGCAGGGTTCAAGGACGATGTTCCTGCTTTATAAGATCGATCCGGAGCACACGAGTCTTTTTACAGAAACTCAGCCGATAATACCGACCCAGCTCATTCACTCTGTTTCAAACCTTATAATTTGCGGAATCCTTGTAAAACTGATGTTCACCGGAAAAGAGAAAAATCCCGGATATGTTGCTTCAATTTATCTTCTTCTTTATCCTCTGACAAGATTCATGATAGAATTCTTAAGATATGACACCCGTGGAAGTTTTCTATTTCTCTCAACAAGTCAGTGGATATCCATCATTGTCTTTTTTGCAGGGCTTAAGCTTTACAGATATACCAAAAATTCTTGATAAAAAAGAGTTATTGAAATACAATTCCGCCATGAAATTGAAACTATGCTCGTTATCCATAATATTTTTGCTGTTTTTAACGCTTGAAATCAGCGGCTCAAATGATGAAAAACAGTTGCATCATTATGCTCAGAGAAGCTGGAGATCCATATCAGGTCTGAGTCACGACAATGTCACATCACTTTTCCGCAGCAAAGACGGTTTCCTCTGGGCAGGCACCATTGAAGGGTTGACAA
>JAGOEX010000267.1 GCA_017997475.1 bacterium | reverse complement strand
GAAAAGAAAGCCGATGCGTTCTTTGCAGGAAATGCGGGTAATTTAAGCCACGGCATTACTGCTGATGACTACTCTGTGCCGGAAAACGCATATCTTTCAGCTTCTACGGCGGCGGCAAAAGCAAAAGCTGATGCCATTTTTAAAGCTCTTCAGAACGGTGAAACCTCTGACTGCACTGATTCAGCGATAACTCAGGAAAAACTTGATGAAATACTTGCAAAGCCGGAAAACACCGACCCGTGGGATAACATAATGTCGGGAACTCCCGGAGCGGCAAGCTATGAGAAAGCCGTTGCAACATTGATCTCGGCAGGGCCAGATGAGACCGCAGGAACAAAAGATGATATAACAATGGAAATAAAGGTTTGTGAAGCAAGCTGGAATGGAATGGAGGACGGCACAGGAGGAGATCCGACTGAAGGAGATACCGGTAATAGTGGAGATACAGGTGATACAGGCGACAGTGGTGATTCAGATTACGGTGACACAGGAAAAGGGGTCAAGGTGCGTGAATGGTTCCCTGAAACGCTTTACTATAATCCTCAACTTATTACTGATGAGAAAGGTGTCGCTGAACTTGAAGTTCTCATGGCAGACTCAATTACCACATGGAGAGTTACATCTCTTGCAAACAGCATGAACGGCGGGCTTGGCAGCTCTCTTGACAGCATACGCGTTTTCCAGGATTTCTTCGTTGACATTGATTTCCCTGTTTTCCTTACGCAAAACGATGAAGTTGCTGTTCCTGTCGGAATTTACAATTACCTTAATGAATCTCAAAAGATCACTCTTGAGGCGGATACTGAGGAATGGTTTGAGATGACAGGCGCATCCGCAATTGAAGTGACAGTTCCCGCAAATTCGGTTTCAGCCGCATATTTCCCGATAAAAGTTCTTAAAATAGGAAAACACGACCTTACAGTATTCGCACACGGTTCAAAAATGTCAGACGCTGTGAAAAGAAGTGTCACCGTTAAACCCGACGGCATAATGGCTGATAAATCGGAAAGTGCACTGCTGAACGGCAACAAGAGCATAACCATCACAATTCCTGAAAATGCGATTGCTGACAGTGCTGAACTTTTCGTTAAGATCTATCCAGGCATCATGTCTCAGGCAGTTGAAGGGCTTGATTCGATGTTCCAGATGCCATACGGCTGTTTTGAACAGACTTCATCAGCTACATATCCGAACATTCTTGTCCTTCAGTATATGATCGCAACGGATACTCTGACCCCTGAGATAGAGCTTAAAGCAAGGGATTTCATAACTCAAGGTTATCAGCGTCTTCTCACTTATGAAGTCACTGGCGGCGGATTTGAATGGTTCGGTGCTGAGCCGGCACATTTTGTTCTCACTGCTTACGGACTTCTTGAATTTGTTGACATGAGCGCAGTCCACGAGGTCGATCCTGCCATTATCACAAGAACTGCGGCATGGATGGCGTCAAAACAGAACTCTGACGGGTCATTTATTCCTACTAGCGGCGGAATTGCTGAAGGGGCGATAAATAATTTTGAGAATTCGCTCCTTAGAACTACAGCTTACGGTGCCTGGGCACTTTCAAGAGCTGATAAAGAAGAAACTGCACGAAAAAACGCTGTAAAATACCTTGAGGACAATGCTTCAAAAGCTGAAGACACATATTCAATGGCAATGACCGCGATTGCACTTGTTAAAAATGGTGGAAGTTCAACTGTCATAAATAAGCTTATCAGCGACATTCTTGACAAGAAAATCGAAGATGAAGAAGGGGGCGCACACTGGGAACAGACCGTAAATACAGAAACCTACAGTAGTGGCGATGGTGCAAATCTTGAAACGACCGCGTTGATTGGACTTCTCCTTCTTGATAAAGGAGGGTACAGTGATGTTGTGGGCCAGATACTCAACTGGCTTGTAAGGCAGAAAGATTCTTTCGGCAACTGGTCAACGACTCAGGGGACGATCCTTGCTTTGAGATTCATGATCGAATCGCTTAATGCCGGAACTTCTGAAGCTGATGCGACTGTAAAAGTGAGCGCAAACGGTTCACCTGAAACGACAATAGTCATCACTCCTGAAAACTCCGATGTGCTCCGTCTGATCGATTTCAAAGAGCACCTCATTTACGGTGAGAACAATATCGAGATCAATTTCACAGGTGAAGGGAGTATGATGTATCAGGCAACTGCAACATGGTACATTCCGGGCGAAGACGACACTTCGACAGGTCCGCTCACGATCGATGTCACCTATGACAAGACATCTCTGAATGTGAACGATACAGTCGGAGTTAAAGTTGATATAAAAAATGTCAGTGATGCAGGAGTGAGCATGGTACTTGCAAGCATCGGTATCGCACCGGGATTCACACTTATTCCGGCTCAGCTTGACACCGCCGTTACTGAAGGGACATATCTCCAGAAATATGAAACTACACCAAGACAGGTCATCCTCTATATCAACCACATCGCAAAAGGAGCGACCGCAACATTCAATTTTGAACTTCTTGCCGATTATCCGATGGAAGGGGCAACAGGCGAATCATCAGTCAACCCCTACTACAACCCCGAACAGAAACATAACGATAATTCTCAGAAACTGACTGTTATTGAATAAACTCCCGTTATCAGATCATTTCACAGGATGATCCCGATAGAACAGCTCTCTTCTATCTGCAAGCACATCATTGAATTCATTAAGTTTTTTGTTGCGGGATAGATTTGTGTCAATTTGAGCCGTAAAGCACCCTGTTTCTTCAGCCGGAGCTTTTATGAGATATTCTCCTTTGGGTGAAACAAGAACACTTTGGCCTGTGAAAGTGAGTTTTTCGCCGTCTCTTGCTTCAGATCCGATGCGGTTTGCAGTTGCAATAAAGATCCTGTTTTCAATTGCTCTGGCATAGTCAACTGTCTGGCAGTGAGGCATAACAAGATTTGAGCAATGCGCTATTATGTCGGCACCAATTAACGCAAGTGTTCTGAAACTTTCAGAAAAATACCAGTCAAAGCATATTGCAAGCCCCACTTTAACTCCTCTCCACTCAAACACATTAAAGCCGGTGTTGCCGGGAGCAAAAAAAAGCTTTTCCTTATAAAAAAGGTGTGTTTTTCTGTAAATGTGCAACTCCCCTTCCGGAGTGATCATCACACTTGAGTTATAAATATGACTGTCAGCCGCTTTTTCCGGAAAACCGAGAACAACTGCGCTGTCATGATCTTTCGACCAGTTCACAAAACGGCTGATATTTTCTGAATCAATAGTGTCAGCAAGGTTTTCTGCCTCCTCTTTTGAAGTGATCTGATATCCGGTGTAAGCCATTTCCGGAAGGATATAGATGTCTGCCTTCTCTTTTTCCATCAGCGACATCAAGTCATTAATATTGCTGCATTTTTCACCCCAGATCGGATTGTTCTGAAT
>JAGOEX010000266.1 GCA_017997475.1 bacterium | reverse complement strand
AGAACTGTTGAGTTTCCACTTATTGAAAGGATGAAAGTGGCACCGCTTGAGCTTGTGCTCGGGTGGAAAATACTGATCGGAGTGCTCATTCTTTCTTTGCTTAACATTTCGAGCTTCATACCTCTTATCGGGAGTGTAATTGCCGGAATATTTCTCTTCCCTGCCCTTCTTCCCTACCTTCCGTTCAGATCATTTACACTGAAAGGTGCAATTCTTGGACTCGTATGGGCTTGTTTCTGCTCACTTTTTATTGCTACTGACATATTCACAGTCCTTGAGTTCCTACTCATAATCCCCCCTGTCGTGGCATACATGGCTTTCAATTTTACCGGCTCAACGACTTTCACTTCTCCATCCGGCGTCAGATACGAAATAAAAAAGTACACCTGGCCTTTTGCTCTGTGGATGTCGGCAGGAATAATTATGTATTTTGTTAATGTTTTTCGAGGTCTGTTATGAAATATATTGATAATGTAGTTTCGCTTTGTTTTGACGAGTCAAAATGTACCGGCTGCGGAATGTGCGCTGAAGTGTGTCCGCACAATGTGTTCAAAGTTGACAGAATCGCTGAAATAATTAATAAAAACAACTGTATAGAATGCGGAGCATGTGCAAAAAACTGCCCTTTTCAGGCAATAAAAGTCTGTTCGGGTGTAGGGTGCGGATATGCGATGATAAAATCAAAGATCACAGGTAAAGAAGAATCGTGCTGTTGCTGATAAGGAGGGAAAAATGAAAGATCTTGCTCAATTTTTTAAGGCGCTTTCGGATGAAACCAGATTGCAGATCGTTGCACTCTTACTGATGAAAGAGGAACTTTGTGTGTGCGACATTGAAAATACGCTCGGGATGACTCAGTCAAAGGCATCGCGACACTTGAGATATTTAATGAATTCAGGCATTTTGACTGATACTCGCAAAAACATCTGGGTCTATTATTCTATCAGCAAGAGTCTGAGTTCAAATGAGCTTGCTGTTCTTGAGAGCTTAAAAAAATGTCTGGGGAGCGATGTCAGAAACGAGTTGAAGAAAAAGCTCGACGGGTGGATGAAAAGCAAAGAAAAATCAAATGTTTGTAAATTATAACGGAGAAAACTATGGAAAAAAATGTTGGCGGTATCAGTTTTTTTGAGAAATATCTCTCGTTGTGGGTGGCTCTCTGTATGGTTGCAGGAGTAATGATCGGAAAGTTTGCCCCTGCAATACCGCAGTTCCTTGGAAAGTTTGAATATGCTCAAGTGTCAATTCCAATTGCGATCCTCATCTGGCTCATGATCTATCCGATGATGATGAAAGTTGATTTTGCAAGTGTTAAAGATGTCGGCAAAAATCCGAAAGGGCTTTTTGTGACCTGGATCACCAACTGGCTGATAAAGCCGTTCACGATGTATGCGATAGCGTGGTTTTTCTTTTTTGTTGTATTTAAATCCCTTATCCCGACTGACCTTGCAAGAGATTATCTTGCCGGAGCGATACTTCTCGGGGCAGCACCGTGCACTGCGATGGTTTTTGTCTGGAGTCATCTCACAAAAGGAAACCCTGCATATACCGTTGTTCAGGTCGCAACAAACGATCTGATCATCCTTGTCGCTTTCACTCCGATTGTTGCACTCCTTCTTGGAATCAGCGGAATAACAATTCCATGGAACACCCTTTTTCTATCTGTTGTCCTCTTTGTCGTGATCCCGCTTGCAGGTGGAATAATTACTAGAAAAACGGTTATAAAAAACAAAGGGCTAGAATACTTTAACACAAGATTTATCACTAAATTCAACAACATAACAATCGGAGGGCTGCTACTCACCCTTGTCATAATATTTTCATTTCAAGGTCATGTCATCCTTGAAAATCCGCTTCACATACTGCTCATTGCAATTCCTTTGACCATTCAGACCTTTTTCATCTTTTTTGTTGCATATCTCAGTTCTAAAAAGCTCCGGCTCTGCCACAGTATCGCTGCTCCTGCCGGAATGATTGGTGCATCTAATTTTTTTGAACTGTCAGTTGCTGTCGCCATTGCGCTTTTCGGACCGACTTCACCCGTTGCACTCGCTACAATTGTGGGAGTTCTTGTTGAAGTCCCTGTAATGCTTACACTCGTAAAAATTGCAAATAAAACAAAACACTGGTTCCCCAAGGAGGAGAAATCATGAAAAAAAATGTAATATTCATCTGCATCCACAACTCTGCAAGAAGCCAGATGGCAGAAGCATATCTGAAACATTTCGCATCAGACAGATTCAATGTGTGGAGTGCCGGACTTGAACCGGGAAAGCTTAATCCAGTTGTTGTAAAAGCGATGGCACTTGACGGAATAGACATATCAGGACACACCACAAAATCAGTTGATGAATTCATAGACGGACACATAAAATTCGATTTCGTTGTCACAGTCTGCGATGAAACCGCCGCAGAAGCATGCCCCTTCTTTCCCGGACAGGGCGAGCGACACCACTGGGGATTTCAAGATCCGCCAGGACTCACCGGAACCGACGAAGAAAAACTTGCCCGCACCATCCAGATCAGAGATCAGATAAAAGAGAAAGTTAAGGGTTTTGCGGGATCAAAGCTCTCTTGACACACCTTTATTCACAAGTATAGTATGAATTGTGTTCATAATTATTTTATGAGGTTTGTTATGACGAATCGTATGACGATTTCAATGCCGGATGAATATGTAAATGAGATTGATGAGATCCAGAAAGAGCTTAAGGTGAACCGCTCAACTCTTTTAAGGATGGCATTTGAAACATTCATCAAAGAACATCGAAGATCAAAATTGCGTAAAAGGGCTGCTTTAATGAGGGAAGAATATCTCTCAAACAGTGAACTTAATTCAATGAAAGATCTTGATGGAGATGACTTTGAAACAATATGAAATATGGCTTATCAATCTTGATCCGGCAATCGGGGCTGAAATAAAAAAAACAAGACCTTGCGTTGTCATAAACAATAATGACATCGGCATCTTACCTCTTAAAATCGTTACTCCCCTTACCGATCACAAACCACATTATGACAAGAATCCATGGATGCTGACAGTAAACCCCGACAAATTCAACAATCTTGAAAAAAAATCTGTCATTGATCTTTTTCAGCTTCGATCAATATCCGAAATAAGATTCATCAGAAAACTCGGTGAACTCAACCCCAAAATTGCAGCATCCATCCCCCAAACCCTTGAAATGATCTTTGAACCGGAAATGTGAATTTGCAAACTTTCCCGCACCATTCAGATCAGAGATCAGATAAAAGAGAAAGTTAAGAGTTTTGTTTTCTGAAACTTGACAAATCCGCACAAAGTTATAACATCTAATTGTGTGCGGATACACTATTTGTTTTTGTGGCTAATCCGCACAAACTTATGCTCACTAATTGTGTGCGGATTAGGAGGTGTGCCGTGT
>JAGOEX010000043.1 GCA_017997475.1 bacterium | reverse complement strand
GATATTGATTTTGAGATCCATAAAAAGGAAAAAAGTTCAACAGTTGAAGAGCAGAAACGGTTTTTCAAACCCGTAGAGACAAGGCCTGACCACACTCTTGATCTTCACGGAATGCTCAAAGATGACGCACTGAGAAAAGTCGAAATAACAGTAAAAGACATGAAATTGCGAGGGTATCTCAAACTCCGCATAATTACAGGAAAAGGGAAACATTCTGAAAACGAACCGGTCATTCCTGATGCAGTTGACGACCTTCTACTTAAATTAAAACGGGAAGGATTTATCAGAACGATCGCATGGGAGAACAGAATCGTAAAAGGTTCCGGTTTTGTCGATGTGAGCTGAAAAACGACTTAAAACTATCTTAAATTCACAATAGAGATTTAAAGTTTAATATTGTAATGATGCGTTATTTTTATATAATTCTTTCTGTTTTTCTTTTTGGAGGAATGTCATGAACTACGGCAGCAACTATAAGAGCTGTGTCTGGACTGATTTTATGCTTCTTGAAAATTTTATGAAAGATGTCTTCATAAAACTCGGAACGCCTGTTCAAGATTCTGAAATAATTGCCGATGTTTTAATTACAGCCGACAAAAAAGGGATCGATTCACATGGCATAGGAAGATTCAAACTGATATATATTGACCGGATCGACCAGGGGATACTTTCTCCAAAGACTTTGATAAATGTTGTAAAAGAGACTGAAACAACGGCAGTGCTTGACGGCAATAACGGTATGGGTCATGTCATTTCTAAAAAAGCAATGAACATGGCGATAGAAAAAGCCAGGAAATTCGGAACAGGAATGGTCGCTGTAAGAAATTCAAGCCACTACGGAATTGCCGGCTACTATGTTGATATGTGTTCAGATAATGATATGATCGGCATCACAGGGACTAATGCAAGACCATCTATCGCCCCCACTTTCGGTGTTGAGAACATGCTCGGAACAAATCCGCTGACGATTGGTTTCCCGACTGATGAAAAGTTTCATTTCAACCTTGACTGTGCAACTTCAGTAACTCAGAGAGGAAAGATCGAGGCATACGAACGGGCCGGGAAAATTCTTCCGGAAGGATGGGTTGTTGGAAGTGACGGAAAAACTATGACCGATGCGAAAACAGTTCTTGAAGCGCTGACAAAAGGGACAGCGGCACTCACTCCGCTCGGGGGTCTTGGTGAAGATACCGCCGGCTACAAGGGTTATGGTTATGCAACGGCAGTTGAAGTTCTTTCCGCTGCTCTTTCAAATGCCAAATTCATGAAAGATCTTAACGGATTAGATGAATCAGGAAAAAAGATCCCCTATCCTCTTGGACACTTTTTCATCGCAATAGACATAAAAAGTTTCATTGATCCCGCTATTTTCAGATCAATTGCAGGAACAATGATGCGGAATTTGAGAAATTCAAAGAAAGCTGAAGGTGCTGAAAGGATTTACACTGCAGGAGAAAAGGAATATATTGCATGGCAGTATAGAAAAGAGCATGGCTGTCCAGTTCCGCCTGTGTTAAGAGACCAGCTTTCGGCACTGAACATGAGATTCGGTCTAGAATACAAATTTCCGTGGGAAAACAAATGATCACAAGATCTGAAAAAAAAATCATCGGTGGTCATCGCGGAAGCCCTAAAAAAGCAAGAGAAAATACAATTGGAAGCTTTGAAGCCGCCATCATGGACGGAGCAGACTTCATTGAATTTGATGTAAGAAGAGCCAAAGACGGCAATCTTGTCATCCATCATGATGAAATGATCAAGGGAATTCCTGTTAAGAAACTGAAATTGTCTGAAATTAATGAGATTTCTTTACAAATGGGATTTGAAGTGCCTGTCCTTGAAGATGTTTTGAGACACTGTGTTAACAGAATAATGCTCGATGTCGAAATAAAAGAGCCCGATATTACAGGGGAAGCTGTTAAGCAGATACTGCGGTACTTTTCACCTGACGGATTTATAGTCACTTCTTTTTATGACGAAACACTATTAAATCTGAACACTTACCATCCTAAAATAAAAAAGGGGCTCCTTTTTGACAAGAATTCCGGCCACGATCTTGAAAAACGGATTATGTCTCTTAAACCCGATTTTCTCCTCCCCCACTACTCTTCATTTAATATATCAGTTGTCGAGTTATGCATTAAATTCAAACTCCGTGCAATTCTCTGGACTGTAAACAACGAAAATGACATGATAAAGTTCATCAGCGATCCGCTTGTAGCAGGGATTATTTCAGATCATCCGGAAATTGCTAAAAGAATTCAGAAGAATTGATCAACTATTTCAAGTTGAGGACCTGGTTTGCGTCAAAAACGAGCTTGTCACAGATGAACTTTATCTCTTCTCTATCTTTACCTGAAATTTCGACGATAGTTCCGTTTTTAAGATTTTCCTGAACGATCGCAATTCCGCCAAGAGATGTCATAAAATCATACCTTCTGTACTGGTCGACTGCATCAAAATGGCGGTTTTCGATTCTTGCCGCTTTGAGAGAATCACAAAGTTTCCCCACTTTTTCTATCTGGGGATCAAGAAGTTCCTTCGATTTTTGTGGATCTTCTTCATCAACTGCCTGCTGTACTTTCTGAAAATCTATGCTTTTAAGCCGGCCTTCAGGCGATGAAAAACAACCAGCGATCATAAAAACAAAGCTGAAGAATATTAAAGCATTAATTATCTGATTTTTCATTTATTTGCCGATAGTCGAACACATTACAGCTTTGATTGTGTGCATTCTGTTCTCTGCTTCGTCAAACACTTTTGAGTGCTTGCTTCTGAAAACTTCATCGCTTGCTTCCATCTCTTTCACACCGTATTTTTCAAACACTTCATTTCCGACTTTTGTGTTGAGGTCGTGGAAACTCGGCAGGCAGTGAAGGAAGATCACATCAGGATTTTTGGTCTTTTTGATCATCGCCATATTTACCTGATATTTTTTGAGCTGTTTGATCCTCTGTTCGAAAAGGTGCTCTTCACCCATTGAAACCCACACATCGGTATAAATTACATCTGCATTGATCACCGCTTTGTCAACATCCTCGATGAACTCAAGTTTTGCACCAGTCTCTTTTGCGATCTTTTCCATTTCGTCAATGAGTTTCTTATCCGGGAAAAGGGCTTTGGGAGCACATGCTACAAAATGCATTCCCATTTTTGCCGCACCGATCATGAGTGAATTGCCCATATTGTTCCTTGCGTCTCCGCAATATACGAATTTTACTTTGTTTATCGGTTTTTTCACATGCTCTTCAACTGTCATGAAATCAGCAAGTATCTGTGTCGGATGATAGAGATCAGTAAGTCCGTTCCAGACCGGAACGCCTGCATATTTTGCAAGTGCTTCAACGGTTTCCTGCTTGAAACCTCTGAATTCTATTCCGTCATAGAATCTGCCGAGAACTTTTGCAGTGTCTTCGATCGATTCCTTTTTGCCCATCTGTGAATCGTTTGAGCCAAGAAATGTGATGTGTCCGCCTTCATCGAGAGCCGCAACTTCAAAAGCGCAGCGGGTTCTTGTCGAAGCTTTTTCAAAAAGAAGGACTATGTTCTTTCCTTCAAGAAGATCTCCTTTGATCCCTGCCCTTTTCTTTGCTTTAAGATTATGGGAAAAGTCAAGAAGATAGCGGATCTCTTCAGGTGTGAAATGTTTAAGTGTCAAGAAGTGCCTTCCTTTAAGATTTACAGCCATTTTTTTCTCCAAAAAAAAGTTAAACAAACAACGGCCGATTATAAATTGGGTATATTAAAAATCAATATAAATGTATTTTGAAAAGTTCTTCTTTACAAATCCGTACTATTATAATATTAAATTGTGTCCTTTTCTGCCGAAATGGTCGAAAAGATCTTTGAAAATGTGGTTTATCGCTTTGTGTTGCGTGTTTTTGTAAAATATTTTTGCGAGGAGTTAAAATGAAAAGACTGTTTGTGATTTTTTTAATTTGCCTGCCGATCCTGCTTTCCGCGGCAATGGGACCCGATGTTTCCCAGCTTGACGGAAAAGCGCTCAAATGGGAGGAAGGTGCATGGGACTATTTCACTATGTTCAAAACACTTCTTAGAAACGACAACAGAACTGTCTGCACACCGAGCACGATTAAGCAGTGCAACCTCGGAGACGATCAGCCGGGGAACCCGCAGGCAGATGCATGTGCCGACCCTTCAATAGGCACAACATTCACGCTCATCGATTCTCAGATACCTTTTGATGCAAGGGTTCAGGCGGCTTACCTGATATGGATAAGTGCTCTTCCATCTGAAAAAGTTCCGGGCGGTGATACCGACAACACGGTCACTCTGTCTTTTGAAAATCAGAACGGGTCTGTAACTTTGAGTTCTGAAATATCAGCCACAGAAAAACCGATGAAGGCAACAGATCCGCAAAACTTCAGCTTCAGTGCCCATGAATCTATAAACCCTGTTAATCTTACCTGTACAACTGATGATGAATGTACCTCCAACGCTCAGCTCGGATTAGGTTGGAAGTGTATCAGCGGAAAGTGTTCTACCCATAATGTCGTTTACACCTATCGTGCCGATGTTACTGAGTTTTTCGGAACAATTCACGAAATGAGTGCCGCGGCTGACATTCCGAATGACGGTATCGGACTTCTTGGAAAATATACTGTTTCAAACATGGAATGTACCAACGATGCTTCATATCTCGCCACAAGCGGTATGGTGGGCGGATGGGCTCTCGTTTTTGTTTACACTTCAGAACAGATCAGCCCCAAAAAGATCTATTTTTATGACGGATTTGAAGCATATAGATTTGAAGAAGGCATTATATCTACAAGCGGTTTCGAACTCCCGAACGAAGCAGTTGTCAGATTTACAATGATGTCTGCTGAAGGAGATCCGGGACTCGCAACTTCTCAAAATACTGAAAATCCTTTTGGTCCGCCTCCACCTGCAGAGGCACTCTACATTTCAGGTGCACAGAAATTCCCTATCGGTGAATGGCTCCAGCTCTGGAATGACTGTAATCAGGCAAAAAACACAGATTCACAAAATCTCCCGTTTAATTATACGGAAGTTTTCAATTCGATCTCTTCAACTTACGGCTGGGCTGACGAAGTTCCTTTCTGCGTCGGCGGACTTCCCGGTGCAGTTGACCCCAATATTCTTGAATATGCGATGGATGTCGACACATTCATTCTTGATGCGAAAGATGAAGTTTTTGCTCCCCATCTTATTAAAGGAGATCAGTTCCTCAATTTTAAGATCGGAGCCAATCAGGACCAGATCTACACCAATCTGATAGTTGTCTCTATCGATACAAAGGCCCCCAAATTTGATATTCCTAAGAATCCTGACACACCTGACGGCCGTGAGAAAAACAGCTGCACCTGTTCCGAGACACCTGATTTCATATGTTCAGACAGACCTTTCTATTTCACGATCAAAGTTGAGAACTGGGGCGAGAACATTGCAGAAAATGTGACTGTTGAAGATTCTCTTCCAAGAAATGTGAATTATATCGCCGGTTCGACCGAAATGCTTACGACTAAAGACGGCGTCACAGGAAAATGGGAAAAAGTTGAAGATGCATCCGGTGGCGGATTCCCTTTTTCATCACCGAGAATGGTAATGGATTCAATGTATTACTGCGACAAAGACACATTCGAATGCCGTGACAGGGTGATGATCCGTTTCAAAGTCAAACCGATCGACACTATCCAGAAAAATGAAACTGTTGACAACACCGCGATAATAACCGACTCATCCGGGATCCAGTATTTTTCAAACTCATCCATTGCTTTAAGACTTAAACAGGGGAACTGTCCGTCAATTACCGACTGTCCTGAACCCCCGAAAGAGCTTTGCGGACCTTCAAGCGGCCCTGAATGCACAAAAAAAGAGGACTGCGAAGAAGGATATGACTGTAAAGATGAAAAATGTGTCAAAGATACCGGATCAATATCGAAAGATGCCGTTATAACATTTGCTGAAGGGAAGAACAACCCGACAGCTGACGGTTCATCAATAATAATTCCTAACCCTTCAAAGAACACCGTTACATCACAGTTCACATTAATGGCTGAAGGTGACGGAAGTAAATCGTTCCAGCTCAACGGGCTGAATGTATCAGTTTTCACAAGCTCTACAGAAGTTTCGGTTAAAAACCTCCGGCTTATTTATGATGAGAATGGAGACGGAGAAGCCGGATCAAAAGAAAAAGTTCTTTCCACCGTTGAATCCGCAAAGGCAAATGTTGCGGCATTTTCTCTTTTAAATGAATCAGACCGGGCATTCGTAACGGGCAAACTTCACTATTTTATCATAGTTGCAGACGCTTCGTTTGATGGTGAACCGTCAAATAACGACAATTTCAACCTTGAAATAGAAGGTTCTGTCGCTTTCCTCATTTCCGATAACGGAAAACCTGATGTTAAAGGTGAGCAAATTACTTTTGCAACTTTCAAATTTGAGCCGGAAAACGGATTTATTATCACTAAAGGGAAGAACGATCCGCAGGTTCCGTCAATTGACAAAATGAAAGGAATGGTGCCTGTTCTTCAGCTCAGAACGAAATCCATGCAGGGTGATGACACGCTTAAGTCGATAAATTTCAAACCTTATCTTAAATCGGTCAAGTTCGGTGAAGGAATAAACGGCGCTGTGCTTTATCTTGACAAGAACAGCGATGGAAAGATCGACAGCGGTGACACTGCGCTTTCTGAAATATCATCATTTACAAGCATTACGAACGGAATTTTTGACAATTTGAACCTTAAATATTCAAAAGCCGAAGAAAAACATCTTCTTATCGCACTTGATCTCAATCTCTCAACAGGTCAGCTTGCTCAGACGCAAGTCGGCAAAGTGAGCGTATCACCGGATCGCGAAATTGTTGAACTCCCTGTAACTTCAAAGGAATTCAAATATGAATGCGCGGCAGGCGACCCGACATGTGCAGAAGATGAAGAAGAATCTGGATGTGCCGTTACAACAGTTGACAACGGAATGTCTGTTTATTCATTAATACTTGCAGCGCTTCTTGCCCTTTCAGCTATATTTGGACTTAATATTATCAGGAAATAAATAACCAGTCCCCAACTCCAACACCTTCAGTTTTAAATTGATTAATCTCCATTAAAGCAGTATATTTATTCAACTTTTGAATTTGAGGTAATATGAGTTACCATCCACCGTTTCAAGTGAGTGCAGCGACGATAAACATGATAGCGGAGATTTCTGCTCTTATTGAAAGGTTTGTAATCCGTCTTGAGCAGGCGGACGGGCTTCACTTAAGGAAAGCAAACCGGATAAAGACGATTCGCGGAACTCTTGCGATCGAAGGGAACACTCTTTCTGAAAGTTTGATAACTGACATCATTGCAGGAAAAACCGTTGTCGCACCTATACGAGAAATTCAGGAAGTAAAAAATGCCGTCAAAACTTATAACGCCTATCCGACACTTGATCCGTTTTCAGTTAAAGATATGCTTAAAGCTCATGGGCTCATGATGGAAGCACTTGCTGATGATGCCGGTCATTTCAGAAAAAGGGAAGTAGGCGTTTTTCAGGGGAATGTGCCAATCCATGTCGCACCTCCCGCCGGCAAAGTCCCCTATCTTATGGATGACCTCTTCAAATGGCTGAGAAATTCAAAAGATCACCTGCTCATAAAAAGTTGTGTCTTTCACTATGAGTTTGAATTCATTCACCCTTTTTCTGACGGTAACGGAAGAATAGGACGACTCTGGCAGTCACTCATACTCGGAAAACTCAACCCCGTCTTTGAACACCTCCCAGTCGAAAACATGGTCTTCTCAAACCAGCAGAAATATTATCAGGCAATACAAAAAAGCACTCAGAAAGCAGACTCCGGCATCTTCATCGATTTTATGCTTGAAGAAATATTGAAAACGCTGAAAGAAAGAAAAGGTGAACCGCTGAAGAAAGTTGGCGGAGTAAATGGCGGAGTAAATGGCGGAGTATTCGGCGGAGTATTTGGCGGAGTAAATCCCGTGCTTGAATTTATTCAGAATAATCCAGTGTGCCGTATCCCTGCAATAGTTGAAGCCACCGGCATCTCAAAAAGAACAGTTGAAAGAATTATAAGAGAATTGAAAGATCAGAATAAAATTGAATTTATTGGCGCACCGAAAAATGGCGGGTATAGGGTGAAGGAGAGCAGGAAATGAAAAAACATATCTTTATTATTTTATCACTAGGGGTGTTGGTCCTGCTCTATGGATGTTCATCGGAATATAAGAAAGAAAATCATCTGAGAAGTGAAAATGTTCTAATTGAAAAAGCGATTGATTCATTTAGAAAGAATGATTATGTAGATTCCATGAGACTCACTCAAAAATTGAAATCAATGAAAGCCAAAGTAATAAATGAATATTCAAAAATGTATCTTTTTGCTATAGGAGGTGATCTTTGGTATAAGCCTTTTGATATAAATTCGATAGCAAAGAAAATACCTTATCCAACTGAGTTGAGAGAAACGTTTGTTGAGATACCTATTTTAATAAGAGTAGATATAAACGGCAGCCCTGATGTAAGTATTAAGTATAACAAAAAGATTGATGAAAATGCAATAGAATATAAATTCTTTACATACTTTAAAAAACATCTTGAAAAATTTAAAATAGACCCTACATATGATTTAGTTAAACATGAAGCTGTTTCTTACAACTATTCTTTTATATTAAGATTTGTTGCTCCGGATACAATTTCGCTGGAAAAAGAACCTCATATGAAGCCAGATATCTTTAAAGCAGAAGTTTTCAATTCTCTTCCAGAAATCATGTCATGTTCAAAAGGCAATGATATTAGTGTGTTGAGTTTTTTTATTTCATCTGTGGAAAAAACAGAGTCGATAAAAGTTCAGACAAATGAGGTTTGTGATAAAATTGATTTAGATGTTCAGAAGAGTTTGAATGCGTTGGAAAAAAATAATGATGGAAAAAGAGTTGTAATTGGGAAACCTTCTTGTATCCCTTCAACTGTTAAAGATGAAAAGACCATTGAATGTGTTAAAAAGATATTGAAAAAGAAAATGCAATTTTTTCCTGATAAAGCCCGTGGAACTTATCATTTTTACCTGTCATCTGATTTAAAAGATGAATTATTTTGATTTATCAACAAATCTTTATGCTGAAGAAACTCATTTTCATAAAAAAATTTGACATACATAATTTTAAGAATACTGTTATTGATGCGTCTGGAAGGAGTCGCCAAGCGTCTCCTAAAGGGGCCTAAATGGCCCTGTTGCCAGTCGCTTTTTTTTTAGAGGTTTAATATGTATCTTTGCTACATAGATGAATCCGGCACTCCCGATATTCCTGGAAATACTTCGCATTATGTCCTTTCTGGTTTAGCAATTCCGATTGATAAGTGGAAGAAATGTGATGTGGAAATTAATCTTATTAAGAAAAAGTATGATCTTGAAAATGAAGAAATTCATACTGGTTGGATTCTGCGTAAATATTTAGAACAATCCAAAATTGTGAACTTTGATTCATTGGATAAAAAAAGCAGATGTTACGAAGTTGAGAAATTAAGAAACACAACACTTTTATCGCTTCAAAAATCACAAAACCACAAGCTGTATGCCCAAACAAAGAAGAATTACGCTAAAACTAGACCTTACATACATCTTACATATAATGAAAGACTTGATTTTATAAAAGAAGTTGCAGGTAAAATTTCAAGTTGGTCTTTTGTAAGATTGTTTGCAGAGTGCATTGATAAAATTCATTTTGATCCTTCTAAGGCTAAGCTTTCTGTAGATGAGCAGGCTTTGGAGCAAATTATATCAAGATTTGAATATTGTTTGAAAAGTGTATCTAAAACAAGTAAATCTAAAAAATACGGGCTTATTATTCATGACAATAATGAAACTGTGGCAAGAAAGCATACCGAATTGATGAAAAGATTTCATCGGAATGGAACTATTTGGACAAAAATTGAAAATATAATTGAAACCCCTTTATTTGTAAATTCAGAATTGACTGGAATGATACAGCTATCAGATTTATGCTGTTATGCGATAAGAAGATATTTGGAAAATGGTGAAAGAGAGCTTTTTGATCTCGTTTTCAAGCGAGGTGATAGAAAAAACGAAAAATGTGTCGGAATAAGACATTTTTCCAACAATCGTTGTGAATGTGTAATTTGTAAATCTCATTGATATCACGCTCCATGAAAACAATACTCATCAACAAAAACACGGTTTTAAAGCAGATAGAATTGTCTGACACGGCGGATATTTTTGAAACGGTAATTTCTCAGCGGGAATATCTCGGGAAATGGCTTCCGTTTGTTGAGTTTACAAAAGAGATGAAGGATACTGAAAATTTTGTCCGGTCTGTTGTGGATACTCCTGAAAAGATTCGTGAATTTGTTTTTGTAATCCATTTTGACGGAAAATTTGCGGGTTTAGTGGGATTCAAGGATACAGACAGACTCAACAGAAAGACTGAGATCGGTTACTGGCTTTCTTACGGTTTTCAGAAAAAAGGGATTATGACTGAGTCGGTTAAGCTGCTGGTAAAATTAGCGTTTGAAGAGCTCAACATAAACCGCATCCAGATAAAATGCGCTGTCGGCAACACCCCGAGCAGCAACATCCCGAAAAAACTCGGCTTTAAATTTGAAGGGATCGAAAGAGCGGGAGAACTTTTCCCCGATGGCTCATTCAAAGACCTCGAAGTTTACGGAATGGTGAAGGGGGAATATTTTCCCGGGCCTTCAACCGCGGGCTAAGCAAACACCGTCCTTCAGACGGTTCGGCAGGAATTAGCGGACTGGAGGTTCGCGTTATCTCAGCCCACGCCCAGCGGGCTGGGTCAACGAACCTGAAATTTCACCTCCACTCTTTAAACTTATTTATCAGCATATTTGTGGATGAGTCGTGTCCTGAGACAGGAGTTTGGTCTTTGAGTTCGGGGAGAATTTTGCCTGCAAGCTGTTTGCCGAGTTCAACTCCCCACTGGTCAAAACTGAACACATTCCAGATGACTCCCTGAACAAAGATCTTGTGTTCATACGCCGCAATGAGAGATCCGAGAACTTCGGGTGTGAGTTTTTTAAATATTATCGAATTAGTAGGCCTGTTTCCTGAAAACACTTTGAAAGGAAGTAATTTTGCTATCTCTTGAGCCGTTTTTCCAGCTTTTTCAAGCTCTTTTTCTGCTTCTTCTTCAGTTTTTCCGTTCATGAGCGCTTCGGGCTGGGCAAAAAAATTGGCAAGAAGCTTTTCGTGGTGATCGCTAACAGGATTATGAGTTACTGCCGGAGCAAGAAAATCGCACGGAATGAGCTTTGTCCCCTGATGAATGAGCTGATAAAATGCGTGCTGACCGTTTGTCCCGGGCTCTCCCCAGATGATCGGACCTGTCTGGTAAGTAACTGTATTTCCCGATCTATCCACACATTTTCCATTTGATTCCATATCTCCCTGCTGAAGATATGCGGCAAACCGGTGCATATACTGGTCATAAGGGAGAACTGCGTGAGAATCCGCATCAAAAAAGTTGTTATACCAGATTCCCAAAAGCCCTAATATCACAGGAACATTTCTTTCAAACGGCTCAGATCTGAAATGCTCATCCATTAAATAAGCACCTTTGAGCAGTCTTTCAAAATTTTCATATCCGGTAACACAGGCAATGCTTAATCCTATTGCACTCCACAGAGAATATCTTCCGCCAACCCAGTCCCAGAATTCAAACATATTCTCAGGATCAATTCCAAACTCGGTCACAGCTTTTGTGTTTGTTGAAAGAGCAGCAAAATGTTTAGCAATATCAGCCGGCTCCCCGCCATTCCACAGGAACCACTTTTTTGCACTCTCAGCATTTGTCATGGTTTCCTGGGTTGTGAAAGTTTTAGATGCAATGAGGAAAAGTGTCGTCTCCGGCTTAAGCTTTTTAAGAGTTTCTGCTATATGAGTTCCGTCAACATTAGAAACGAAATGGACCTTCATCCCCTTTTTCCAGTATGGCTTCAGCGCTTCAGTCACCATCACAGGACCGAGATCGCTTCCTCCGATACCGATATTTACAATGTCCGTCACTGCTTCCCCTTTGAACCCTATCCATTTACCATTGCTGACAATATCGGCAAATTTCTTCATCTTTTCAAGCACTTTTCTGATTTGCGGCATCACATCCGTTCCGCTTTCGATCACTGGTCTATCTGAAAAATTTCTAAGAGCAGTGTGAAGCACGGCGCGGTTTTCAGTTTCATTGATCTTTTCCCCTTCAAACATTGAATTTACCGCTCCTTTTAAACCGCACTCCGCGGCAAGTTCAAAAAGGTCTTTCAAAACATCATCATCGATCAGGTTCTTTGAATAATCGACAAAAATGTCATTAAATTCAATGGAATACCTGTCGGCTCTCAATGGATCTGAGGCAAACATTTTTCTTAAGTTAAACTCCTTGACTGATCTTAACTTTTCAAGCTTTTTCCACGACGCAAGTTTAACCGGCTCGATCTTTTTAAGCATTTATGCCCCCTTATATCACAAATATTTACCCAGTTTTTCCTTCAGTTCATCAATTTCAAACGGTTTTGAGATAGTGTCATTAAAACCGTAAGCCGCAGGATCTGCAACAACGGGATCATCGCTGTAGCCGGTGCTTACAAAAGCAATGACATTCTTATCCGTTTCCCTTATTCTGTCAAGTGCTTTCTGTCCCCCCATTCCGTTGGGGATGGTGAGATCAAATATCAGAAATCTGAAAGGTCTCCCCTCTCTTTTTGCCTTGCTGAACTCTTTGATCGCATCTTCTCCGTTACTCACAGTTACAGCATCAAAACCGGCACGGTTAAGGATATGAGCCACTATTTCAGAAATTATCCTTTCATCATCCATCACAAGCACTCTTCCTGCAAAAGAGCCGTGTTCTTTATGCTCAACGACCGGCGGCTCAATAACAGGTTGAGGTGCCGCGGCAGGAATGTATATCGTGAAAACAGCACCTTTACCAATATTTGAATCAACCGTTATCAACCCCTCATGTTTTCTGATGATGGAATAGCTCATTGCAAGACCGAGTCCGTGACCCTCACTTTTTGTTGTGAAAAAAGGATCGAAAATGTGGGGTAGAGAATCCTGCGGAATTCCCGGTCCTTCGTCAGCTATTGAAATTTTAACATATTCCCCTTCAGTCAGAGGGAACAGCTCATTTTCTTTAAGTGCGACATTTTGTGCAGATATTTCTATCTTCCCTGCCTTTGACATTGCTTCAACGGCATTTAAAATAATGTTATCAATGACTTGAGCAGCCTGATTTCTGTCAAATTCCGCCATTTTAAGATCATCTGATATCTTAAACACCGGTGTGACCGATGAACCGCTGAGTGCGAAACGGACAACTTCTTCAATAAAAGGAGAAAAAGGTTGCAGTTTTTTTAAAGGAACGCCCCCTTTGGAAAATGTCAGAAGCTGGTGTGTTAGCGATTTTGCCCTCTCAATTGCACCTGATGCCTGAGCAAGAAGTTCTTTAATATTCTTCTCCTTTGATTCATCTCTTGCAAAACCGATATATCCGAAAATACCTGTCAGAAGATTGTTGAAATCGTGTGCTATGCCGCCTGCAAGTATTCCAAGAGATTGCAGTTTCTGCGTCTGAGCCGCTGATTCAAGAAGTTTCTGTGCTTCAAGAAGTTTCTCTTTTTCATTTGAAAGCTGTTCTTCCGCAACTTTAAGCTTTCTTATCTCCCCTTCATATTTGTTAAGAATTGTCCGGTTTATCCTTGCAATGTTATATCCGACGATCGTTATAAAAATTATCACTACAGTATAATCGGCAAAATAATCTGCTGTCTCATAGTTAAACTCCATCAGAAAATAGATATATGCCCAAAGAAAAATGACATTTACAGCCGCATAAACAGGGATATACCGCTTCCTCACGAAAAAAGCCGGCATTAATGCAAGAACAGCAAGAATATATGTCGCTGTGTCAAGACGGATCAAGGTAGCGGAACGGTCAACTATCATCACAAGCCATATCGAAAGTATCGAAGAAATGATTATGAGATGGGACGCTAATTTGTGAAAACCCTTTATGAGAAGGATCAAAGCGATGAAAAGAAACATTATGCCTGCCGCCTCCCCGGTAAGGATGGGGATCATGATCTCCGGACTTGAAACAAAAGAAAAATGTATCCATGCGGTATATGTCATTGCCGGAACAATAAATATCATCATGATAACGCATAGAACAAAGATGAACTTCACCTTGATCCTGACCTCAAGATCTGAATTCTTGTAATGATCAAGAATGTGTGGAAGCTTTATATCGTTATCTTCTTTTTTAAAAAATTTGAAATTTCCCATTTTGCTTTTCTCAAAATACCGACCTGTAAAAAATTACTTTTTTCAGCATAAAAAAGCAAGTAAAATTAAAATCAGACACAATATTTTTGCCTAAAATTTTAATGTGGTTAATATATGTCAGCTTCAGTTTTTTAACACTTCTAAGGAGATGGAAATGAAAGACCCGAGAGTAAGAAAACTTGCAGAACTTCTTGTAAATTATTCCACAAAAGTTAAGGAAAATGACAAAGTTATGGTCGCGGCAGTTGATCCGGCCGCTTATCCGCTTGTTGAAGAGATCATTGAACTTGTCGGCAGAAAAGGGGCTCATCCTTTTGTAACTCTTAATGCCCAGGCGGTTCAGAGAAAACTTTATATGCATGCAACTGACACGATGCTTGATATCATGCGTGAATCGGAACTTGCATTTGCACAGAAAATGGACGCATACATCGGGATAAGAGCACTTGAAAACAAATTTGAGACAAACGATGTTCCGCAGAAACAGATGATGAAAATAATGCAGAACTACCGGATGAAGGTAAGTAACGAAATAATGAGCAAAAAATGGGTTACGCTGATGTTCCCCACCCCTGGTTTTGCACAGGCGTCAAATATGTCAATGGAAGCATTCGAAGAGTTCTTTTTCAATGTGACGACCCTTGATTATGCAAAAATGGACAAAGCGATGGACCCCTTCAAGCAACTACTTGAAAAGACTGACAAAGTTCATATTAAAGGTCCGGGTAGAACAGACATCACTCTTTCCATCAAAGGTCTTCCTGCGATCAAATGTGCAGGGGAATACAACATTCCTGACGGCGAGATATTCACAGCTCCTGTAAAAGATTCAATAAACGGCGTTATCGAATACAACACTCCGAGCATCTATCTTGGAACTAAGTTCGATAAGGTCATACTCACTTTTGAAAACGGAAAGATCGTTAAACACGAGGGAAGTAACCCTGAAAAACTTGAAGAGATATTCAATGCTGATGCAGGCGCAAGATATGTCGGAGAGTTCGCTTTCGGAGTCAACCCTTACATCGTCGAGCCGACTGTGAACATCCTTTTTGATGAAAAGATCTCCGGCTCAATTCACCTCACTCCGGGAAGAGCATACGGAGAATGCAACAACGGTAACGATTCATCAATTCACTGGGACCTCGTAATGATACAGACACCTGAATACGGCGGTGGTGAAATTTACTTCGACGGCATTCTTGTGAGAAAGGATGGAAGGTTCGTTCTTCCTGAACTTGCTGGACTCAATCCCGAAAATCTCAAATAAATAAGAGGCATTACCATGTTTGATCTTCACAATAAAATCGCAGTGGTTACAGGTGCGAGTGCCGGAATAGGCAAAGCCACAGCAGAAGCTCTTGCAAGTGCGGGATGCAACCTTATACTTGTTGCAAGACGGCTCGAAAAGGTTGAAGAATTTGCTCAATATCTCAAGGATAAATACGGTGTTAAGTGCTTTTGCGGGAAACTCGATGTAAGAAACAGAGATGATGTGGAAAGATTTTTTAAAAATCTGCCGATAGACTTTGCGAAAGTTGACATACTTGTGAACAATGCAGGTCTTGCAAAAGGAATGGGACCGATGCACACGAACTCGGTTGATGACTGGGAAACAATGATAGACACAAATGTCAAGGGACTTCTCTATGTTTCAAGAGCTGTAGTTCCCGGAATGGTTGAACGGGACAGAGGTCACATAATCAATATCGGATCAATTGCCGGAAGAGGAACATATCCGGGAGGCGGAGTATATTGCGCAACAAAACACGCAG
>JAGOEX010000265.1 GCA_017997475.1 bacterium | reverse complement strand
CTGAAAACACCTGCTGTCGATCTTCCTGTTGCCGCTTCATTGTTAAGTTCTATTTTTAATATAGCTCTCCCGATGAACACAGCTTTTGTAGGTGAACTCGGACTCGGTGGAGAGATAAGAGAGGTTCCCGGACTTGAAATTATGCTCAAAGAGGGTTCCCGGCTTGGATTAAAAAGGATATATGCCCCTGAAAGCCGAACAAAAATTAAGAAAAGCGAAGGAACGGAAATAATCAGGATAAAATCGGTTTACAACATCATCGAACATATCCGGTCAATGAACATTTTTGACTCATGAAAAATGTAGAAACAAAAAAACTCGGTACATTCCTGGGCGTTTTCACACCC
Source organism: bacterium (assembly GCA_017997475.1). Classification (GTDB taxonomy): domain Bacteria; phylum UBP6; class UBA1177; order UBA1177; family UBA1177; genus JAGOEX01. Next base: position 3,135 of record JAGOEX010000265.1, on the reverse strand, counting down.
ACTATACTGACGATACTCGGCGTGATAATGTACATGCGTGCCGGCTGGGTTGCAGGCCACATGGGACTGGTCAACACGCTCCTGATAGTTTTAATAGCGAATTCAATAACTTTGATAACGACACTTTCATTTTCATCTGTCGCAACGAATAAAAAAGTGGGTGCAGGCGGTGCATACTACATAATCTCAAGAACGCTGGGTTTTGCAATAGGCGGAGCAATAGGCGTGCCGCTCTTCCTGTCACAGGTGTTCTCTATAACCCTATACAGTTACGGTCTAGCTGAAGTTCTTAACTTTCTTATTCCATGGATCCCTGTTGCACCTGTTGCTTTTGTCATAATAATAATTGTCGCGGCACTTTCATTTAAAGGGGCTGATTTTGCTTTAAAAACCCAGATACCGATCATGGCGGCTGTTGCGATCTCGCTGCTTTTTCTTGCTATCGGAGCTTTTTTAAAGACAGATATTTCAAGTGTAAGAATGTCCAGCCCTACAGGTGAAGTCACTTTTTTTACAGCATTTGCCATCTTTTTCCCGGCAGTAACCGGAATAATGGCGGGACTTGGACTCTCGGGCGATCTGAAGGATCCGCAGAGATCAATACCGCTTGGAGCGATAACTGCAACATTGGTGGGTTTTGCGGTGTATCTTACAGTTCCATTTCTTCTTGTAATGGGGGCAGATGACAAAGATCTGATAAATGATGTAATGGTCTGGTCCGAAATCGCTCCGGCTGGAGCATTGTTCATTATTCCCGGTCTTTTCGGAGCGATATTTTCAAGTGCCGTGGGAAGTATGCTCGGAGCACCGAGAACTTTAGGTGCACTGATATCAGATCAGTTTGAGAAAAAGAGTATCATTGATTTTTTTAATGGATCTGCCGGACAGAAAACAGTTTTCGGAATTTCACTTTTCATAGCACTCTCAGCCGTTTTTTTAGGCAATCTTAACGATGTCGCTACAGTTGTGACGCTTTTCTTCCTTACTGTGTACGGGGTCGTTAATATCACTGCTGCACTTGAAGGTCTCAGCAACGAACCTTCATGGAGACCAAAGTTCAGGATCCCGTGGATAATTAGTCTTGCAGGAGGCGTCTCCTGTATAGTTGTGATGTTTATGATAAACCCCCTTGCAAGTTTTGCGGCCATTGTCATTGAGTTTCTACTTTATGTTTTTCTAAAGCAGCGATCTGAAAAGAACATAAAAGGTGATGCAAGAAGGGGTGTTTATGAAAAAGTCATCAAAAACTCCCTGCTCAACCTGAGAAATCATCCGATGACCGCAAGAAACTGGCGACCCTATTTGCAAATAGTGATCAATGATCCGCAGAAGCAGAAAAATCTTGTAAAATTCGGATCCTTCTTTGCAGAGAACTCCGGAATTGTCACAGTTACGCAGCTTATAGAGGGTAAACTCGGAGAGGATTTAATTGATATTGACGGCAAAACTCAGTTCATGGAGAATTTTTACGGTCAAAAAGACCTGACTGTTTTTCCGGAAGTTAATATTGTTGACGATTTTGAGCAGGGGATAATAACTTCAGTACAGGCAAACGGAATTGCAGGTTTGCAGTCAAACACAGTTATGATATGCTGGCCTGATGAAATTAAATATCTGCCCAAATATCTTTCAATAATGAGACGGATATCTGTAATAAAAAAGTCATTTATCATCGGAAAAGTCTCTCCTGAATTAAAACTGCTTCAGAAAAATTCGAAAACCCGGTCAATTCATGTCTGGTGGGGTGGGCTTCAGCGTAACGGTGACATGATGCTTCTGATGGCATATCTTCTTACAACGAGTGTTTACTGGAAAAATTCAGTCATAAGCATAATAAACATCGTTGATTCAGGAGAAAAAGAACTGGATGCATTTTTTCAGTTAAGTCATCTTGCAAGTGAATCGAGGATAGCCGCTGATATCAGGATAATTGTCAAAGACAAGGACCAATCTTATGTTGATATAATCCATCAGACGAGTAAGGATGCAGATGTCGTTTTCATGGGGCTTAACACTCCGGAAAAAGGTGAGGAAGATCAATATGCATTAAAGTTACAGGAGCTTGCAGGGACACTGAACGCTGTTTTCTTTATTAAAAACGCGAGTGTTTTTAAAGGGACACTTCTTGAATCAGATGTGTATGAAGGGAAATATAATGAATGAAGTTTTAAAGAAAATGAAAGCTGATATCATTGAGCACATTTCAAATTATTTTGATATGTGTCCTGAAAGATATTGTCTGAAAAGGTCAATTGAGAAGGAACACCTTAAAAGACTGCTGGAATTCATTTCAAGGGGAAAGCTGATACGGGGAATACTGGTAATCTCTTCGTATGATGCTCTCGGTGGAAAGGAAAGGAAGAAAATTCTTTCAATCGCTTCTGCGATAGAACTTCTGCATGCGGGTTTTCTCATGCACGATGATGTAATGGACGGGGACATTTTGAGAAGGGGAGAACCCTCGGTTCATGTTTCATACAGAGATCTTTTTGCCGATGAAGGTCTTTTAAATCCTGAAAAGAACGGAGAATCTTTTGCGATATGTCTTGGTAACATTGCATATTTCATGGCCTTTGATCTTATTGCAGGATCGGGCTTTGATACTGCAACCGCAATCCGGCTCATAAGGATATTCAACCGCGAAGCAGTCATTACAGGTCTGGGTCAGATGAATGACATTTTTACCGGCGCACTGAAGGATTTTCCTGATGAAAGGTCGATACTTGATACCTACAGAATGAAAACGGCAAGATACACTTTCTCTCTTCCTCTCATAATGGGTTCAGTATGTGCAGGTCTGGACGATGAGCTGATAGAAAAGATAGTTGAGCCGGCTGAAGCCATCGGGCTTGTTTTTCAGATGAGAGATGATGAACTTAACATCCTGGAAGATCCGCAGGGGACAGGAAAATCGGCAGGAAGCGATATTACGGAGGGGAAGAAAACATTAATAATATCAATGCTTTTAAAAAATATTGAAGGTGATGATAAAAGAAAAATGGAGAAGATCTTTTCAAAAAAAGAGCTCACTCTGAATGAACTTGAGTACATCAGAAAAGCTCTTGCGGATTCAGGCACTGTTGAGGAACATCGAAAAACGATCTCTCAAATATCAGCATCAGCAAAGGAAGCGAT
>JAGOEX010000264.1 GCA_017997475.1 bacterium | reverse complement strand
ACTGTCGCGAATTGATAAAAATTGATATGAAAGATGTCAAAGAACATCATCTTGTAAAAAAAGGGGATCTTGTTTTCAGATCAAGAGGAATTAACTGTACAGCATCAATTTTATTAGAAGAGATTGATAACACTGTGGTTTCTGCTCCTCTTTTAAAAATCAGTGTTATAGATCGCAATAAAGTTTTTCCTGAATATCTGAAATGGTTCATCAATCAGCCGGAATCTCAGAAATTTTTGCAATCAAGGTTGTCGGGCACTCATGGAGGAATGATAAGGGCTTCCGAGCTTGCCGAACTTCCTGTTTCTGTTCCCGACTTGAAAACGCAGATGCTGATAGTTGAAATATCAGAATTATCTGAAAAAGAACACCGGATATTGTCACAAATTTCAGAACTCAAAAAAGATTACATCTCAAAATTATTAATAAATTCATCAAAAGGAGAATAAGGATGAGTACAAAAATCGAGCAGAAGGATATAAACAGTGCGGCGTGGGCGGCGTGTGACACTTTCCGTGGAGTTGTAGATCCGGCTCAGTACAAAGATTACATTCTTGTGATGTTATTCCTTAAATATATATCAGATGTATGGAACGATCACTATGAAGAATACAGAAAGCAGTATGGAGATGATGACGAAAGAATAAGAAGAAAGCTTGAAAGAGAGCGGTTTGTTCTTCCTGAGGTGAAAATTAAAGAAACAAATGAAAAAACCGGAATTGATACAATTTTTGACAGGTTTCCTGCTAATTTTTACAGTCTTTATGAAAGAAGATCAAATGATAATATCGGCGAACTTATCAACATAGTTCTTGATAACATTGAAGAATCCAACAAATCAAAACTTGAAGGGGTTTTCAGAAATATTGACTTCAATAGTGAAGCAAATCTCGGAAAAACCAAAGACAGAAACCGTCGTCTTAAAGCACTTCTTGAAGATTTTAACAAACCTCAGCTTGACATGAAACCGAGCAGAGTTTCAGAAGATGTTATAGGAAATACATATATTTACCTCATTGAGCGGTTTGCTTCTGATTCAGGCAAAAAAGCAGGAGAATTCTTCACTCCTTTGAAAGTCACTGAGCTTGTAGCAAAACTTGCAATGCCTAAAACAGGAGACAGAATTTGTGATCCGGCATGCGGTTCGGGCGGATTGCTTGTTCAGGCGGCAAAAATAATTAACAGCAGAGACTTTGCACTTTACGGACAGGAATCAAACGGCAGCACATGGGCTTTGTGCAGAATGAATATGTTCCTTCACAGTTTCGACAGTGCAAGAATTGAGTGGTGTGACACACTCAACAGTCCAATGCTTGTGGAAAATGACAGATTGATGAAATTTAACTGTGTTGTTGCCAATCCTCCGTTTTCACTCGATAAATGGGGCGCAGAAAATGCAGAAAACGACCGGTTTAACAGGTTCTGGAGAGGCGTTCCACCAAAAAGCAAGGGTGACTGGGCATTCATTACTCACATGATTGAAACGGCACTTGAAAAGGAAGGAAGAGTTTCTGTAGTTGTTCCTCATGGAGTTTTATTTCGTGGAGCAGCTGAAGGGAGAATCAGACAGAAACTTATTGAAGAAAATCTTCTTGATGCAGTCATCGGACTGCCGGGAAATCTGTTTCCGACAACCAATATTCCTGTGGCGGTTCTCGTTTTTGATAACAGCCGGGAAAAAGGCGGAAAGAATTATTCAAGAAAGGATGTTCTTTTTATTGATGCAAGCAGAGACTTCATTCAGGGAAAGAACCAGAACACGCTTTCAGAAGAACATCTTGAAAGAATCGTTAAAACATACAAAAACAGAGCGGTCATTGAAAAATATTCGTATCTTGCACAATTTGAAGAAATAAAGGAAAACGACTTCAACCTGAACATTCCCCGATATGTCGATACCTTTGAAGAAGAAGAGGAAATTGATATTGACTCAGTACAACTTGAAATAGACCAGCTCGAAAAGGAACTTGCTCAAGTGAGAGCAAAAATGGCTGAAAAGTTGAAGGAGATTGAGAAGTAATGAAAAATAAAAAAAAAGAAGTTTTAACCGTGTCGATTTCGACCCCTTTAAAAAAATTATGTTCGATTTATCATCTCGTGGAAAAGAACGAAATGATGAAAACCATATTTTCCAAGTGGTGAAAATGGTCAAAACAGGAAAAACCATATCGTGGATATGCACGAAATGGTCTGCATAAATAAACCGGAGGGGAAATGAAACTCGACTGGCCAAAAACAAAACTAAAAAAACATACTGTTAAAATCGGTAGCGGTATTACTCCAAAAGGAGGAGAAGCCGTTTATAAAAGTTCGGGAATTCCTCTTATTAGAAGTCAAAATGTTTTGGTAAATAGATTGGATTTGTCCGATGTTGCATACATTGAAGAAAGTCAGCATAAAAAAATGTCAGGATCAAAAGTATATTCAGGTGATGTCTTATTAAATATTACAGGTGCATCTATTGGTAGAAGTTGTGTGGTTCCAAAAGAAATAGGCGAAGCTAATGTAAATCAGCATGTATGTATTATTCGTTTGAAGGAAACGCTGGATGCTCGATTATTGTCAACTTATTTGAATTCATGGTTCGGTCAGAAACAAATATGGTCATTTCAAAGTGGCGGAAGTCGAGAAGGAATAAATTTTCAGCAAATTGGAAGTTTTGATATTCTCCTCCCGCCCCTCCCAGAACAGAAAGCGATTGCCGATATTCTTTCAACATGGGATGAAGCAATTGAAAAAACAGAGAAGTTGATAAAGGAGAAGGAGAAGGAAAAAGATCATTTAATTTATGAAATTATAATCGAACCGGCATTGAGTGGAAAATGGAATGAACAGCTGGCAGGAAAACTTTTTAAGGAAAGAAGAGAGAGCAATTGTAATGATCTAAATTTGTTATCAATTACAGGCAATGAAGGTGTAATCCCGAGAGATGAAACAAACAGAAAAGACTCTTCGAATGAAGATAAATCAAAATATCTCAGAATTTGTCCCGGCGATATCGGATACAACACAATGAGAATGTGGCAGGGAGTGTCGGCACTTTCTGAACTTGAAGGAATTGTAAGCCCAGCATATACTATTGTTACTCCTAAAAAAGATCTTCATCCTAAATTTGTTGCCTATCTCTTTAAAACACCATTTATGATACATCGTTTTTACCGATATTCACAAGGACTCACATCTGACACCTGGAATCTGAAATTTCATCATTTTGCTGAAGTTAAAATTCCATTTCCCCCACTCTCTGAACAAAAATCTATTGCTGAAACACTCAACACCGCTCAAGATGAAATTAACATCCTGAAAAAACTATCAGAAAAATATAAAAAACAAAAACAGGGACTCATGCAGAAATTGCTGACTGGAGAATGGAGAGTGAGAAATGTCTGATCTGATCCCAAAACACGGCGGTTACCGCAAACTGAAAAGTTTCCAGATTTCACAACTGGTTTATGATGTAACTGTCCGTTTTTGCGAGCTTTACATTGACAAA
>JAGOEX010000263.1 GCA_017997475.1 bacterium | reverse complement strand
TTATATCACCACCTTCATATTCACTGGTTATGATTTTTTATTCTTTGGGACGGAACAGAAGTTCTTCTTTAACTGAGTCGATATATTCCTGAAAAGTGAGATGTCCGGTTTCATTCATTATGTTGAGTATTCTGTGAAGATTCTCTATCCATTTTTCACTTACTTTTCCGTTCTGGAACTGATAATTGTATCTGTACGGACCGGGTATTACAGAAGCAAGATAGGCACCTTCAAGCGGAGTAAGCATATATACCGGTTTCCCGAAATAGTACCATGCGGCATTTGATATTCCGAAAATTCCCGGAGCCCATTCAACTATATTGAAATATATCTCAAGAAGCCGTTTTTTGGAAAGTGTCGCGTCAAGTTCTATTGCAAGGATCACTTCCCTGAATTTTCTCAGAAGTGTTTTTTCTCTTTTCAGAAAGAGGTTTTTCGCTATCTGCTGTGTTATTGTCGAGCCGCCTCTCATCTTCTTTTTCTTTATGTTGTCCTTTACTGCAGCAGACATTTCTTCAAAATCGACTCCTTTATGCATGAAGAAACCGGCATCTTCTGAAACAATGACCGCCCACATCACATGTTCCGGAATATAATCAAGTGCAATGAAGTCCCTGTTGCCCTCCCCGACCACAAACGAAACCGGCTGATCGTTTCTGTCAATAAAATTGAACGGAAACGGCTCCCTAAGATAATTCAGCCGGTCTGATATCTGCAATGGCTCTACCACTTCGCCTGTCACTGAAAATACCGGCTCTGCATCACCTTCTTTTGAATATGTCACTTTCAGATCAATGTCCCCGTCAAAGAGATACCCCTTGAAAACATCATTATGAACCAGTGTTTCGAGCTTGTTCAGAGGAACTTTGTTTATATCTACTGCAAATGAGACGCCTGTGTCATCCTTTTTTGCAGAAAAACTGCCGTCGATGCCGCCCAGAGATATTTTTGAATTTTCTGATTTTAAACTTTTTTTCTCAATATCCGCAACAGCAACCCCTGAAAACCTGAAAAAAGAAAGTTTATACGGCTGCCAGTCAACAAGCGGATGGTCAATGATCAGATCATGTGCCGACAAATCAATATCTGCCGAAATGCTGCTCTTTTTTCTCAGCATATTAACAAAACCGTCAACAGTTCCTGAAATGTTTTTGACACCGGCCTTTAAAACTGCAAAGTCCCGGATCATATCAAGAGGCACTTTGTTCATAAGAAGATCGATCTTTTCCAATGAAGTATTGAAAATGATCTCTGCCGAACCCATTCTCTTTAAATTTACCTGATCTTTAACAGTGATCTTCCCCAGAGATCCGCTCAATTCCATTCCGAAATTGACGGACCTCGTTTTTCCATCAAAAGATAGAGTCATATCATCAATTTTTAAAACCAAGCTGTATCCTGATGCAGATCCGTCTGTCGATCCATGCTCTCCTTTCTTTTGAGATGAAAGATGATGCTGTGCCGCATTTAAAAGCTTTTCTCCGTCTAATGCAGAGCCCGTACAGTTGATCCTGAGATCCTTTTTCTTTCCGAAATAGATCTTTACCACATCAGAAACGCTGCAGTCTGATACAGCCGCAAGAAAAGATCCCTGCCTGGAGATTTTTATATTTCCAACATACACTTCTGGCTTTATTAAACTGAATCCTGTACCGGAAACATCCATGTCAAGACCCGTTTTTCTTTCTAACAGCATGACAGCTTTTGAGACAGTTTCATCTATCTTTCTGTTTATTAAAATCTCTGCGTAAACATACAGTGCAGCAATACACAGGGATATAAACACCGTTCCGGCCAGGATCTTTTTCATTTGGCTAGGATATTAACTATCTGAATTATTATCAGTATGGGCACTTTTCGTGATCAGATGCACCGCAGTCGTAGTTCTTGTTCGCTTCATCGACGCAGGTCTTACTGTCGAAAGCTTTATTTCCGTCGCTGTCTGAGCAGCTCTGAATAAATTTTCTCCAGCCGCTTGCTTCGCCTTCTCCGAGCTGACTTCCCCATGATTCACATTCCTCAAGACAATCGGCATCCGCACTGTTGCTGTAGCCGCCACATTCCTGTTCAACACATGTCTTGATCTCTGAACAGCTGCAGAACTTAAAGCACATCAGTGTGATGTATTCTGTACAGTTGGTGTTGCAGAAAGCATTTGCCGTTCCTGCTTCATACATTGCTTCGCCCTGCTCATCTTCAATAGTTCCGCAGTCTACTGATTCACCTTTTTCACAGTTCTCATACATGTCAATATTGCTGTTGCCGCATGTAAGATGAGTTTTGCATGCATCAGTCTGGAACTTGCAGAACTCATTCATGCAGACTTCCATAACAGGAGCATCGCTACATTCTTTATCAAGGCACTCTAACATTGTGTCATATTTTGCCTTTGCAGCAGGCCATGTTTTTGCTATACACTCTTCCTCACATTCAGAATTATCACATTTTTCAACACATTCATAGACCTGATAACAGGTAAGAGCATCTTTGTCTATACATGCATACATATCCCAGTCAGTACAGGTTGAATTGCATATAGCTTCGTTTATCGGCTGCCAGTCTTCACCAAAGTCCTGACATGGTTTAGTCTCCAATGTCTCGCATTTTTCTCCTTCATCTATCACACCGTTACCGCATTTCTCGTTCGGATAGCAGGAATAATATTCATCGTTGCAGCTTTCTTTCATACACTCCTCTTTATCCGCACCGCTTGCACAGTTGCCGGTCCAGCATTCATAAAGCGCATTAAACAGTTCAAGTCCCTGCTCGCTTCCCTGGCCTCTGCATCCTTCAATACAGGCATCATCAGTACAGGCATCGACACATGTAAATATCTGTGCGCAAGTCTTATTGCCACCCGTTGAACAGTTTGTAGGATCCCATCCGGTGCACCATCTGTTGCATGCCGCATCACCTGTCTCATAACTACCGGGGAGGTCAGTACAGGGCTTTGTTTCACCCTGTTCACATGTTTCTTTATCATCTTTTACAAAATTTCCGCAAAGATCATCATCAGGTCTTTTCTGACATTGTGCTGTATCATAAGCAGTACAATCGGCATTACACTTTGCTTCAAATTCCGGATAGAAATGGCCTGCCTGCCAGCATGGAATGTTGCCGTCACAGATTTCTCCTTCATCTATCACGCCATTGCCGCATTTAGGACCGTCACCGGTACTATCGCTGTCATTTGATTCATTGTCGTCCTTTTTGGATGAACAGCTCAAAACAAAAAGAACTGAAAAAACTAAAATAAGAACATAAACGATTTTTTTCATTTTTATCTCCATAAAAAAGCAATTTAACACACCTGCACTCACCAGATTCTAAAAATTGTTCAAAAGTAGTCAAGAGAAAATTCAATTCTGAAACTCCTGACATTTGTTTTCATTCGATTTTTAATTGACAGTGTGAGCTGTTTTGATTCGAGGAGAAATTACTCCTTCACCCTTTTCCCCGTCTTCACATCTTTGGGGTTTTCCGGCTGAGGTGTGTA
>JAGOEX010000262.1 GCA_017997475.1 bacterium | reverse complement strand
AAGTAAATCTTCCAAATAATGATGAAATACGATATACTTCCGACGCACTCAATCGTAGGATAGCGAAGATGAAAAATGGAAACTACGAATACAAACTTCTCTACAGCGGTCAGCTGAGTCCCATTGCACGGCTGAACGATGAAGACCGTGTGGTTGAGGAATATGTCTATGGGTCAAGAGTCAATGTCCCGGAATACATGATCAAAGACGGCAGGAAATACAGATTCATCACAGATCATCGAGGCAGTGTCAGAATGGTCGTTGATACGCATGACGGAACAGTGATGCAGAGAACAGATTATGATGAGTTCGGACTTATTATTGATGAGGATCTTGCTGAAAACTGGGAACCCGTTCTCTTCGGATATGCCGGCGGATTACAGGATCGTGACACAGGACTTATCCGCTTCGGAGCAAGGGACTATGACCCCATGGTCGGCAGGTGGACAAGCAAGGAACCACTCGGCTTCAACGGTTCAAGCAACTTCTATGTTTATGCAGAAAATGATCCGGTGAATAGAATTGATTTTAATGGATTTGACTGGTTGTTTTTTGATGGCAGGGAGCTTTTCTGGTATAACGATAACAATGAATATGTTGATTCCTTTGCAGCTGTTTCTGGTCCACATAAAAAAGGAGCTATTCCAGACGGTTTTTACAACGTTTATTTAGAAGATAGTGAATACCTCGGCAATAATGGTATGAAACGTAGAAGCAAAGATGTGAAAGGTGACGAAGGGATGGTCTGTGAAGGAGATGATTATGGTTGGTCAGTAAACATCGATGATCCTCCTGGAAGGGACTATATAAGGATGCACCCAGATGGAGGTAACTTCGGAACATATGGCTGTATAGGAATCTCTTGTAAAAACGACGATTACTTAAGATTATGGGGACGTTTTGTCGATTATGCTGAAGAGCATAAGACTATGGATCTTTATGTTTTGAAACTATACGATAGGAGGAGTTATTAATGAAAAAGAAAGTTTTTGTTGTAACTTTAGTAGTTCTTGTTTCTTTTCTACTTTTGGCAGATACAAGTAAAGCGTTTGAGAATTCTGTTTGTCCAGCGACAACTATAATTACCTCTGACGACAATTAAAATTACCCCTGTTTAAAAGTTGTCGTTAGACTCTTTCCGTTGGAAGTTTTAGCGGAGAGAGCGATGATAACAGAGAGTCAGTATTTGAAGTTGTTCAGAGAGCGGACAAAGGGGGTAAGTATTGAGGTTGCAGCGATAAGGAGTGGTATGAGCGAGAAGACAGGCAGAAAATATCTGAAGGTGTGTAAAAGTCCTGAAGATTTAAAAAAGGGTCATGACTGGCAGACGAGGGAAGATCCGTTTGAAGCTGACTGGAAAGAAGTGGAAGGAATGCTGGAGATAAATCCCGGACTTGAGGCGAAGACGGTATTTAATTTTCTGAATACAGAGCGTGGAAGGAACTACCAGGAGGGGCAGCTCCGTACACTTCAGCGGAGATTTAAAAACTGGCGTGCAGTTAAGGGTCCCGGTAAAGAGGTTATCTTTGATCAGGTGCATCACCCCGGAGAGCTGAGCGCATCTGATTTCACAGACATGAATGAGCTCGGCATAAGCATAAACGGAGAAGTTTTTACTCATAAGATATATCATTTTGTCCTGACATATTCTAACTGGGAAACGGGGAGTATCTGTCTGAGCGAAAGTTTTGAAAGTTTGTCATCGGGGTTTCAGAATGCGTTATGGAGGGCGGGCTGTGTTCCGAAGAGGCACAGGACAGACCGTTTAACTGCGGCAGTAAACAACTTTAATTCAGAAGGGACATTCCAGAAGAAATACAGTGAACTTCTGAGTCATTACGGTGTTGAAGGAGAGATGACAAATCCGGAGAGTCCGCATGAAAACGGGGACAGTGAACAGAGTCATCACCGGTTTAAGAAAGCAGTTGCCCAGTCTCTTATGCTGAGAGGGAGCCGTGATTTCGGCAGTCGTGAAAATTACGAAGAGTTTCTGCACAAACTTTTTGAACAGGTTAACAAAGGACGGATGGGGAAATTTTATGAAGAGGCGGCTGTAATGAAAGAGCTTCCTTCATCCCGTATGGACACATGCAGTATTTATGATGTTACCGTAAGACGGAACTCCACCATATCGGTAAAACACAGGATATACACTGTTCCGAGCCGTCTGATAGGAGAAACGGTGAGGGTGAAGGTTTACCAGGAACATCTGGAAGTTTATTACGGGCAGAAGAAAATAGAACAGATAAAACGGGCAGGCGGAAAAGAACACGGAATAAACTATCGTCACATAATAAGCAGTCTTGTAAGGAAACCGGGAGCGTTTGAAAGCTACAAATACAGAGAATACATGTTTCCGTGCACATACTTTAAAATGGCATATGAGCAGCTTTCAAAGCACGGTAAAAAGGGGACGGTTGAATATCTCAGAATACTTGAACTGGCGGCAATGAATGGAGAGGATGAAGTAAGATCGGTGCTCATATCTTTTCAAACATCGGAAGTTGAACTCTCTTTTAATCGGATTCTGGAAGAACTCGAAAAAGGAAGGAAAGTGACGCTTCCCGGTTCAATGGAAATAGATTCACCCGCACTTGATGAATACGACAGAATATTTTCAGGAGGAAATGCATCATCATGATCACTGAAAGAGCTGATATCAGCCGAATGCTGAAAGATCTTAAAATGCCTGATATAAGAGAACACTATCAATCATTATCGGAACAGGCTGCAAACGAAAAATGGAGTTATGAAGACTATCTTCTTGAACTTCTCAAAATAGAAAAAGACGGACGGAACATAAGAAGGATATCAAGATATGAAAACTTTTCCCAACTGCCTTCATTTAAGAGGATCGACAACTTTGACAGGAAACGGCTTCCGCACAATGTTCAGATGACAGTCAGCACACTCATGTCAGGGGACTTTATATCAAGAAATGAAAATGTACTCGTGTTCGGAAAACCGGGAACAGGCAAGACACATTTCGTATCAGCACTTGGACACGAGCTCATATCTCAGGGCAGAAAAGTTCTATTCACTCTGTGTACCAACCTTGTGCAGGAGCTTCTTAAGTCAAAAAAAGAACTCAATCTGCCTAAAAAGCTGAAACAACTCTCAAAATACGATGCAATAATAATAGACGAAATCGGATACATACAGCAGACCAGAGATGAAATGGAAGTGCTGTTCACTCTCCTTGCAGACAGATATGAAAAAGGAAGCGTGATCATAACCAGCAATCTTCCTTTCTCTAAATGGGGTGAAATATTTAAAGACGATATGCTTGCCGCAGCCGCAATCGACAGACTCGTTCACCACAGCGTTATCATCAAGTTCGATGTCGAAAATTATAGAATCGAAGAAGCCGCTAAAAAAGAGAACCTGAAAAAACGAAAATAGTTGAGAATTTGTTCTTTGATTTTTGATGTGTTTTTAAGCAACTTCAACCGGTAAAAATAGTTGTCGTTGACGGTAAAAATAATTGTCGCTTGACA
>JAGOEX010000261.1 GCA_017997475.1 bacterium | reverse complement strand
ACCGTTGGCGTAAGGTAGAGCGGATGTGACTAAATACTTCATTTAATTCTCCAATTAATCGTAAATGAACGAAACGGAAGGAATATACTTATGTTTGTGATTTTCGCCAAAAAATTTGTTTACAGTTCAAGTTCTGCAAGAAAGTCAGCAGCTTTTAAGATGCTTTCACCTGTCTGATAGGTTTTTTCCCTTGAAAGGTTTTTAACAAGCTGAATTTTCTGACTGTCGGGAAAATATTTTTCAAAGCTGAAAAAATTTCTGCTGAGATTGTCGTCACTTAATTTTACTTCGATCAAATGTGTGATCCTGCCATCCTGAAAAACTGCAAAATCAATCTCTTTCTTTTCCTTGTTCTTGATGAAATGAAGTCTGCCGTCAACTCCGAGAATATCTTCTTTTCTGTGAAGTTCTTTTAAAAGTGCACAGGCAACGGCATTTTCAAGAACAGCTCCGTCATCTCCAATAACCTGACCTGTGTCAAAGAAGTAATATTTAGGTTCTTTTGTGATAGCTCTGGTGATTTTCTGATGAAACGGAGTCACCGGAAAAATAATAAAAAGATTTTCAAGTATCTGAAGCCATCTTTTTACAGTTTTCGGATCTTTCTGAAGATCATTGGCAAGGTTTGAATATGAAATCGTGCTTCCGACCCGGTATCTTAAAAGTTCAATAAGTGTCTCAATGGATTTTATGTCATTTACAGTTTCAAGATCAATCAGATCCTGTCTTAAAATGATATCAAGATGGGTTTTCTTCCATCTTTTGTAAAAAATTTCATCGTTTTCAAGAAAAGGTTCAGGAAATCCGCCAATTTTCATAATCCTTTCAAGAGCTTCATCCGGTTTGCAGAAAGAAGCCGCTTCCAATACATCAATCGGATGGAGCCGGAATCTGAAAAATCTTCCTGCAAGTGAATCTCCCACTTTTCTGACAGTGTCAAGCCGGGCACTTCCGGTCACAAAAAGATGCGGAGGACGGGACTCGGTGTCATAAACTCCTTTTAGCCAACTCTTCCAATTTTTCATTTTGTGAAGTTCATCAAAAATTATGAGCTCTTTTTTTCTGTTCCAGCTTTTTTCTGAAATTATAAGCCGGTCATGTGCAGAGTCATAGTTGAGATAATCATATTCATCGGAAAGCATTTTTGACAAAGTGGTTTTCCCGACCTGCCTTGGACCTGAAAGAAGTATTATCTTTCTCGAAATGTCCTTTTTTATGTTTGGTTCAATTGACCGTTTCATTCGACTATAATAGCATGCATTCCCGAATAGTCAAGACTTTTTAGGATTTGACTCCCGAATAGTCGCAATTTTCGCCAAAAATTTCTTTCATCCATGAATGAATATTTGAACAAATGTTCAATTAAGTGTCTGATTTTCCATCGTTATATTCGTGCAAGCATTTTCGTTACTTCAATATCCATTTTGGAAAATCCGAACCACTTTCTACCAAGATCTTTTAGTGATGCACCAAAATGATAAAGGTCGCGATCGTCAATTATCATGAATCTGTCATGGGAATGATTAAATTCTTTTATTTCTGCCGGTGGGAACTGTTCATTGAATTTATGAATGTCAAGAATTAGCTGTTTTGAAAGGTTCTTCGTGAGGATTTTGAGCACAACTCCCCGTTTCCGTTTTGAAAACAGTGTAAGAACTGTATCATCGACATAATTATCAATGAGGACAATTGATTTTTCTGCTGATCTCACAATATCCGAAATAAATTTATGTGCTTCAAAAACCTGACCGTCAAACAGAACTCCTTGCTTTGGAGGAAGTTCCGTTCTTATCTGGAAGCTTATTTCAGTTATCTTTTTCTTAAGATCTGCAACTTCATTTTCCACTTTTTCAAGACGTTTTTGACTAATCTGTTCTTTCAAAAGGTATTCTTTTAATATTTTATTTGCCCATCTTCTGAATTGAACCCCTCTTTTGGATTTCACCCTGTATCCTACAGAAATTATCACATCCAGGTTATAATATTCGACACTGTAGGTTTTACCGTCCGATGCAGTTGTCGCAAATTTTGCGACAACTGAAATCCCTTGTAATTCCTCGTTTAATGCGTTGTTAATGTGTTTGCCTATTGTTTTCACATCTCTTCCGAAAAGCTGTGTCATCTGAAGACGGTTCAACCAGACAGTTTCATCCTGAACTCTCACATCAATCTGGAAATCGGCATGATCTGTTTCTCTGTATATTATTATTTCACCCTTGCACATCCCATCTCCAAAATTTAGTCACCAATAGATAATGCAATGGCAAGATTAAATTTGCAAGAAATTAAATAAGAAATTGTAAAGAAGAAATAACCTAAAACGAAAATCCCAGCGCAAGTCCGTAAGTCTTTGAAACAGGATCAATTATCGGAGCGATGCTGTTTAGAGTTAAAAGATTCGGTTCTGTGCTGAGCTTTTCGTATTTTGATGCTTTGGCAATCAAAATAATTCCTCCAGTCAGAGATGCAATTGAAGGTGCAAGGGATAATATCTGAATTGCAAAAGCGATTCCTGATAACAAAAGCATGCCGCCACCATTATCATCGTCGTCATTATTGTTCTTAAAATGAAAATTGTAACTTTCATATAATCCATAAACAGCAATAGCTAAAAGAGGAACTGAAATGCTGATAAGTGTTCCTCCGTGTTTTCTATAGCTTTGAGCAGACATCTTTTTTGTTTCTTTTTCAAATCCGGAATATTGATAGTATTCTGAAGGCAAAGTTCCGTTATCACCTTTATATTCTTCAGAAATGTTCCTGTATGAAAGAGATGTGTTGAGTGAGTTTATTGCAGAAAGATTTACAACTGTTCCGCCCGCAATGATTGAAAATCCTCCAATCATCAATGAAAACTGAGCAATTTTTGAGTTTGTTCCTCCAGCCAAGTCGTGAATTAAAAGTCCAAATCCCACTCCAGCTATTACTGGTCCCAAAGACATCATTGTGTTTGCGACAGCTTTTTTATTTCTATATGATTTTTTGTATTTTTCAGATTCTCTTTTTGCAAGAATTTCAAATTCGTTGTCTTTTATATTGTTTCGCAATTCTTTAACTTTGTTGTATTCTTCATGCAGACCTGCTTTTTTATAAGTTAGTGCCGCAAGATAAAGTTTCTCTTCTTTTATATAAAATTCAGCAAATTCATTATAAACATCTTTATCATTCCAACAAACCAAGTGCTTTTCAAAATATCTTTTTACATATCTGTCTTTGCCTTCCATAATTAAATATCTGGCCTCAAAAACGAATTTTTTATATGATTCTTCCAGCGGATAACACTCTTCTTTATCAAAAATTTCAGTTTTTTCTGCAGAGGTGTTCATTTTTGTACTAAGCAAAGAATCTTTATCATCATCTTCAGCGAATAAATTGAAAAAAGAAATCATAACGACAAGAAAAGTAAAAGCCGTTTTCACCAGAATCCGCACGCAGAAACTCCCAAAATCAAACATTCAGCAAATATAGTGACTTTTAACACAGGTTTTTATTTAATCAAAGAAATTGCTG
>JAGOEX010000260.1 GCA_017997475.1 bacterium | reverse complement strand
GTGCAGTTTGTTGAGAAAGAAGATCACATGGCAGTCACTCAGTTCGGGATCGCCGATGCCGCAAATAATACAGCAGGTGTTTTTGAAATGACGGCAAAGCACATGGCGGTAAGGAGAATGGAAAACGATGTCTTGTGGATGTCAAACCATTTTGTCCATCCTGAAATGGAAAATTATGACGCCGATCCTGTCGCAGAATCAAGCAGAAGAAGATTTGACAGATTTGCACAACTTGTTCCTGAAGACGGGATTGATTCAATGTTCGGCAAATTCGATCCTGCTGAAGTTGTCAAAGTGATGCGTGACAGAGTAAATCCCGATGATGGAAGTGAAAGCCCGCTTGGAACTTTTGATGACAACAAAAGTATCGGTTCTAACGGAGCAATATATTCAATAGTTTTTGATCCGGGAAATCTCCATTTCTGGGTTGCCGCAGGAAAAATTCCGGTTCCCGAGCAGGAATTCACCGGCTTTTCACTCGGCACACTTCTTAACTGGCCCGGAGCCGTTCCCGTTGAGCCGGAAGTTATTAATTAGGAAATATATTATTTTTCGATTTATTTTTCTTTTATCGGGTTGACTTTAAAATATTTGTGCTGATATTGTACTTTTAAGACAAGTGAGCCCGAATTGTTTTTTTAACTTATGAATTGGAGAGAACGATGGTAAAAAGAACAGGCGTTATAACTTTCGGCGGGAATCCGCTTACTCTTGCTGGAAATGAAATAAAAGTCGGCGCAAAAGCTCCCGATTTTTATGCTTTAAACAGCAAACTTCAGCCGGTCAAACTCAGCGATTTTGATGGAAAAGTCCGTATTATTTCAGTTTTCCCGTCAATTGACACACCAGTCTGTGCCGCTCAGACACGCAGATTCAATGTCGAAGCCGCAAATCTAGGCGATGTTCAGATACTCACGGTTTCGTGTGATCTTCCATTTGCTCTTGGAAGATTCTGTGCCGCTGAAGGGATCGATAAAGAAATTACACTTTCAGACCATAAAGAACTTGATTTCGGACTGAAATACGGTTTTGCAATTGACGAACTCCGTCTCCTTTCACGCGGCGTTGTTGTCGTTGATAAAGACGGCGTTGTGAAACATGTTGAATATGTTAAGGAAATAACCGAAGAACCCGATTACGATTCGGCAATAGAAGCGGTAAAAAAGATCATTTAACAGGAGGAGAGGTTATGAGAAAGTTCCTTATTTTATCAGCAGTTTTTACACTGCTGCTGCTGAGCACGATAACTCTGGTAAGCAACCAGAAAAAAGATGAAAAAAAAAGCGGTGAAGCACCTTTTGTACAACCGGAACTGCCTTACGCCTACAATGCTCTTGAGCCGTATGTTGATGCTAAAACCATGGAAATCCATTACACAAAACATCACGCCGGATATACTGCAAACCTCAATAACGCAGCTAAAGGGACAAAATATTGCAAAATGCCTATCGAACAGGTACTCAAGGAAATGGATATGAATAATGCGGCGCTGAGAAACAATGCCGGCGGATATTACAACCACAACCTTTTCTGGGAGATAATGGGACCTGGCAAAGGGGGAAAACCCACTGGAGAACTTGCAAAAGCGATTGATAAGTCATTCGGATCATTTGACAAATTCAAAGCAGAGCTTTCAAAAGCGGCAGCAACTCAGTTCGGATCGGGATGGGCATGGCTTAATGTTGAAAAGGATAAAAAACTTTCGATCTGTGCCACACCGAATCAGGACAACCCTTTAATGCCCGGAACAAAATGTAAAGGAGTTCCGGTGCTTGGAATTGATGTCTGGGAACATGCATATTACTTAAAATATCAGAATAAAAGAGGCGACTATATCGAAGCATTCTTCAGTGTCATCAACTGGGATAAAGTTTCTGAAAAATTCCTGAAAAACTGACAGCTGTTTTTTCCAACTCATTGAATATATGTCAGTTCTTAAGTTCTAAAAAGTTCTTTAATATTCTGCTCCCACCCTCGGTCAGAAACGATTCAGGGTGGTACTGAACACCTTCAAAAAGCGGATATTTTATGTCACGAAGTCCCATGATAAATCCGCTTTCGCCGCGGGCTGTTATTTCAAGTTTTGTTTCATCAATATCTGTGACACAGAGTGAATTATATCTTGCAGCAAGAAATCCCTGAGCCATTGCTGAATGAATTCCGGAACTTATGTGAAAAATTTTTTCAGTTGAACCGTGAACGGGCGGATGTTTTTCAATCTTTCCGCCACTTAAATAAGCCATCAGCTGCATTCCAAGACACACGCCGAGTATAGGGATCTTATCTTTGAAAAACTGAACCGCCTCAATTGAAACCTTTGAATCTTCAGGTCTTCCCGGACCGGGGGAAATAACAAGGTGGGTCATCTCTTTCTTCTTCAATTCAGCGAGAGTTATCTCATCATTTCTGAAAACTGAACAGTTTCCTTCATTAGCGAAAAACTGATAAAGGTTATATGTGAAACTATCGTAATTGTCTATTATTACGATGTTTTTTGACATTTACGGATTTGGCCAGTCAACAAAAACACAGTCAGATTTAGAACTGCAGGATGTTCCGCCACTGTATTGACCCAGCGTTTTATTGGCACAATCAGAAGGACATGAACCGTCACTTTCAATTAAATTTGTTGATACATAACAGTAATCATATCCATTTGTGCCGCAATAAGTTGAAGTGCCGACCGCTTTACATTTTTTATCAGAAAAACCTTCACATTCCCAGTATCCGTTCATAGAAATTACCCATGGATAAAATATACAGTCGAATGCATCTTTACAGCTCTTCCCATCTCCTGAGTCTTTAAAATCACAATCAGCAGGACATGATTTTTTTGATTCACCTGATCTCGGTTCGCATGTTCCGTTGCCGCAGGCAGCCGTTCCGTATTGAGCTGTGCAGGTGTTACCGATGCAATCCCAACTCCCCTGTTTTTCAACGCATCCGCCTTCATCACCCCAGAATCCACCCATACAGACCTGTTTCTGCTCACCGAGATTGTTTGTTCCGCATGGAAGAGTTCTTGTTTCTTCACCTACACACTCTGTTCCGCCGGTATCGCCTGAATCACCTGTATTTCCTGAGTTGCCAGTGTCCCCGGTATTTCCTGTATTTCCAGTGTCACCAGTATTACCGCTGTCACCAGTATTACCCGAATTTCCAGTGTCACCGGAATTACCGGTATCGCCTGAATTTCCTGTGTTGCCTGTATTTCCTGAATCACCGGTGTTACCACTATTTCCTGTATTACCAGTGTCACCAGTATTACCAGTGTCACCAGTATTACCGCTGTCACCAGTATTGCCGGTGTCTCCAGTATTTCCAGTGTCACCTGAATCACCTACTGCAACCCTTTTGGTCTGATTAGTGTCACATGAAATAAAAAGAAAAAAGGATAAGATCAAAATTGCAAAAAATCTGATTTTCATATCGGCCTCCGGAATGAATCGCCTCTAAAAAACAAACGCTTATCTATTTTATGACAAAAATTAATTTTTGAAAGTTGTTTTTTT